>JBDRGX010000112.1:0-7880 GCA_043817485.1 bacterium | reverse complement strand
GAAATTGCTTCTCAATTTAAAAAAGAAACTATTTTGTTAATTGGTCCTGTAAGTAGTGATGTTAAAAAAGAAATTGAATTTTTAAAAAAATTTGAAAATATTTTAGTATTGGGTTGTATTTCTTATGAAGAATTACCTATTTATATTGATTTTTTTGATATAGCCATAATTCCCGTAAAGAAAAATTTATTGACAAATGCAATGAATATGAGTAAAGCATACATCTATGCTTCTATGAATAAACCAATTATTTCTACAAATTTAGAAAGTTTTAGTTTATATAAAAATGAAATTAGTTTGGTAAATAATAATAAAGAATTTATTGATACTATGAAAAATATTTTAAATGGACAAATTGAACAAAAAAATTTAGAAAAAGTTGCTAAAGAAAATAATTGGGATAATAAAGTGAACAAAATAATAGAAATCATAAAAGAAAGTATAACAGAAAAATGATTGAAGTTAAAAATGTTGGTCTTAAATTTCGTCTTTATCATGAAAAATATACTACTTTAAAAGAATATATTTTTCATTTTTTATTTAAAAAAGAAAAGTGTTATGAAGATTTTTGGGCACTTCGTAATATAAATTTTTCAATAGAAAAAGGTGAAGTATTGGGAATAATAGGAGAAAATGGTTCTGGAAAAAGTAGTTTATTGAAACTTATTGCTGGAATATATTTACCTACTTGTGGAAATATTATAAAACAAGACAAAGTTTCTGCTTTAATAGAATTAGGGGCTGGATTTCAACCAGAATTAACTGGAATAGAAAATATATTTTTAAATGGTTCATTATTGGGCTTTTCTAAAAAAGAAATGCAAAAAAAATTAGATAAAATTATTAGTTTTGCTGAATTAGAGCATTTTATAGATATTCCTATTCAAAATTATTCTTCTGGAATGTATATGAGATTGGGCTTTGCAATTGCTACAGAAGTAGATACAAATATTTTGTTAATTGATGAAATTTTGGCTGTAGGAGATGAAGGATTTCAAAAAAAATGTTTTCAAAGAATAGCAGATTTCAAAAAAAAAGGAAAAACAATTATTTTTGTATCACATGATCTTTCAAGTATAGAAAAAATTTGTGATAGAGTTATTTTATTTCATAAAGGAGAAATGATATTTGATGGTGAACCTGTAAAATCTATTTCTAAATATAGAAAACTTTTATATGGTTATGAAAAAGAAAAAGAGGTAGTTAATTTAGGAGTAAATAGACAAGGTTCTGGAGAAATAAAAATTGAAGAAGTTATTTTATTAAACAAGAAAAGAAAAGTTTGTAAAAATTTTCGCACAGGAGATATGTTAACAATTTCAATGAAATATCAATCATCAGAATTTATTAAAAAACCAGTATTTGGATTAGCTATTTATAGAGAAGATGGCTTACAAATAAATGGGCCTAATACCAAATTTAGTGATTGTATCATAAATGAAATAAAAAATAATGGGTTTGTAGAATGTACTTTCCCTTCTTTTCCTTTATTACCAGGTCATTATTTAATTACAGTTGCAGTATTTGATTATAGTTGTGAACATCCTTTTGATTTTCATGAAAAGCTATATGATTTTTATATTATTTCTGGAGCAACAAGTGAAAAATATGGTGTTATAGATATTCCTGTAGAATGGAAATATAGTGAATAAACATATATTTTCATTATTTATTTTATTTAGTTTATTTGGTTTTGCTTTTAGCGAAAATTTAACAAATGAAAATTTAACAAAAAAAACTGTATTTGAAAATGGATTTGTTTTTATTACAAAACCATTAACAAATACAAAAATGATTACATTAGATTTATTTATAAAAACAGGAATTTTTGATGAAGAAATTCCTGGACTTGCTTATTTAACTCATTTTTCATTATTAGATGCTCAAAAAAAATTTCAAATAACAGAAAAAATAAAAAAATTAGGAGGTGAAATTAAAATAATTTTTACAGAAGATTATGCAGAAATTTCTGTAGATATTCCTAGTCAATATATAGATATATCTTTAGAAATCATAGAAGATATAATCAAAAATCCTTTATTTGAACAAGAAGAAATACAAAATGAAAAAGAAAAAATTTTACAAGAAATAAAAAAAGAAAAAGAAAATTTTTTAAATTTTGCTTATGATTTGTTTAAAACTAATATTTATAAAAATCATCCTTATGCTCGTAATATAAAAGGAACAGAAGATTCAATAAAAATCATTACAAGAAATGATATTTTGAATTATTGGCAAAAATATTATGTCCCTAACAAAATGATATTAGTAGCAGTAGGAGATTTTTCACAAGAAAATTTATTAATTAAAACAAATAATATTTTTGGAAATTTAAAACCTATAGAAAATTTTGAGAATAAAAATTATTTTTTATCTGATGTAAATTTTTTACCTAAAAAAATAGAAAAAAAAGAAAATACTACACAAGCATATATTGTATTAGGGTATCTTGTTTCGAGTATTATAAACAGTGATTATCCCGTATTAAAAGTTATTGAAATGCTTTTAGCAATAGAAAAAAAATCAAGATTATATATTGCATTTTGTGAAAAAAGAAAAATAGCTTATTCATTGGGTTGTTATTTTCCGACTCGAAAGTATTTAAGTTTTTTTGCTTTTAATGTTATTACAAAAGAAAAAACTTTAGAACAATGTTTTAATGGACTTTTAGATGAGTTGCAAAAAATTAAAGAAGAGAAAATTGGAATAGAAGAATTAGAAGAAACAAAAAAAAATCTTATAGATTCTTTTGAACGAAATCATCAAAATAGAATTAAACAAGCTTGGTATTTAGGTTGGTTTGAAGTTTTGGATATAGGTTATGAATTTGATGAAAAATATTGTGATTTAATTAGAAAAGTATCTATTCAAGATATTAAAAAAGTAGCAGAAAAATATTTTAAAGCTTATACTGCTATTATTATTAAATCTGAATAATACTAAGTTGCAATAAAAAAAAATTCGAAATACAAAAAAATTTTTCAATTTATAATTTAAAATAAATTCGAATGTTTAAAACAAAATACAAAACAAAAAAGAAAAATTTTCAATATTTTATTTTTGATTATAATTTGGTATAAAAAAATCTATTATTTAAAAAGGAGTTGATATGTGTGGAATATTTGGAATTTATGGGCATGAGGATGCGGTTCATTTATCTTATCTTGGACTTTATGCTCTTCAACATAGAGGAGAAGAAGGTTCTGGAATAGTAACTTATGATGGAAAAGAAACTAAAATTCATAAAAATTTAGGGTTAGTGGGAAATGTTTTTAATGAATCTATTCTTAAATCCATTAAAGGTAATTTGGCTATTGCTCATGTAAGATATTCTACAACAGGTTCAAATTTATTAAAAAATGTTCAACCAATTTTGGTAAGTCATAAAGGAAAAAGTTTTGCAATTGCTCATAATGGAAATTTTGTTAATACATTTGAATTAAAAAAACTATTAGAAGATAAAGGATCTATTTTTCAAACTACTACTGATTCTGAATTGCTTTTACATCTCTTTACTCAAAGCAAAAAAAAAGATTATAAAGAAAAATTAATTCAATCTCTTTCTAAAATAAAAGGGTCTTATTCTATAGTAATGATGATAAATGATACTTTAGTAGGGATGAGAGATCCTTTTGGTTTTAGACCTTTATGTTTAGGACAACTTGGACAATCTTATATTTTAACTAGTGAAACTTGTGTTTTAGATTTAATTGGAGCAAAATATATAAGGGAAATTGAGCCTGGAGAAATTGTTTTTATTAATGAAAAAGGAATAGAATCTATTAAATTTTCTGAACAAAAAAAACATAGTATGTGTATTTTTGAATTTATTTATTTTGCGAGACCAGATAGTAATATTTTTGGAAAAAATGTTTATTTAACTCGAAAAAATTTAGGAAGAAAATTGGCACAAGAATTTTCTATTGATGCAGATTTTGTAATTCCTATTCCAGATTCTGGTAGTTATGCATCAGTAGGTTTTGCAGAAGAATCTAAAATTCCTTATGAAATGGGACTTATTAGAAATCATTATATTGGTAGAACTTTTATTCAACCATCTCAATTTGTAAGAAATTTTAAAGTAAAAATAAAATTAAATGGTATTAGAGAAATTTTAAAACAAAAAAAAATTGTAGTTATTGAAGATTCTATTGTAAGGGGAACTACTATTCAGAATAGAATAAATATGTTGAGAGAATTTGGAGCTAAAAAAATTTATATGGGAGTAAGTTGTCCACCGATAAAGTTTCCATGTTTTTATGGAATTGATTTTCCTGATAATAAAGAATTAATTGCTGCTCACCAATCAGTTGAACAAATTCAAAAAATTTTAGGATTAGATGGTTTAAAATATTTAAGTTTAGAAGGTATGCTTGATTCTATGCTTTTACCTAAAAAAGATTTTTGTACAGCTTGTTTTAATGGAAAATATCCTATTAAATATAATAATAATGTTGAGAAAAATGTTTTAGAAAAATTTATATAAAAAATAGATATTTTATAATAATAATCAATAGGGAGATGAGATGCAAGAAATAGAAAAAATAATTTGTTCGAGAAAAAAAAATATGAATAATTTACCTTCTTTTCCTTTGCATAAAAAAGAAGAAGAAGGTGGGTGTGGAGTTATTGGTCTTATTTCTTCATATCCCATAAAAGGGAATCACATATTTACTCCTTCTGTTCAAATGCATAATAGAGGAAATGGAAAAGGTGGAGGAATTGCTGCTACAGGTCTTTGTGCAGAAGATTTAGGAATAGATCAAGAAATATTGGATAATAATTATTTGCTTCAAATAGCTTTGCTTGATATCGAAATTCAATCAAAAATAGAAGAAGAATTTATTAAACCATATTTTGATATAAATCATCAAGAAAAATTAGATACTATTTCTGATTATAGAGAAATAGATGGTTTGGAAAATAAACCACCAGATATTTGTCGCTATTTTGTAAAAGTCAAAAAAGAAGTATTAGAACAATTTATAAAAGAAAATAATTTTCAAAAAATGACTTTAATGCAAGCAGAAGATGAATTTGTTTATCAAAATAGTTTTCGAATAAATACTAAATATTATGCTTCTTTAGGTGAAAAAAAGGCGTTTGTTTTATCTCATGGAAAAAATATAATGATTTTGAAGATTGTTGGCTATGCAGAACAAGTAATAAAATATTACAAATTAGAAAATTTTAAAGCACATATTTGGATTGCTCATCAAAGATATCCAACTAAAGGAAGAGTTTGGCATCCAGGAGGAGCACATCCTTTTATAGGGCTTAATGAAGCATTAGTTCATAATGGTGATTTTGCTAATTATTATTCTACAACAGAATATTTAAAACAGCGAAATATATATCCTCTTTTTTTAACTGATACAGAAGTCTCTGTTTTATTATTTGATTTTTGGCATAGAACTTGTGGGTATCCTTTAGAATATATTATTGAAGCATTGGCTCCGACTACAGAAAGAGATTTTGATATTTTGCCAGAAAAAAAACAAAAAATTTATAAACATATTCAATCAACTCATATTCATGGATCTCCAGATGGTCCTTGGTTTTTTATTATTGCAAGAACTTTACCAGAACAAAAATTGTATCAACTTGTTGGAATTACAGATACTGCTATGTTACGACCTCAAGTATTTGCTATTCAAAAAGGAAAAATTCAAATTGGACTTATTGGTTCTGAAAAGCAAGCTATAGATGCAGCATTAGAAAGTTTATCTTCTGAAGACAAAAGAATTTGTCCAATTGCTGATAAATATTGGAATGCAAGAGGTGGAAGTTATACTGATGGTGGCTCTTTTATTTTTACTGTTGATCCAATTAATAAAAATTTAATTTGTCAAGATAAATTTGGTAAAGAAATAAACATTAATAAAGAACAAGTACATTGTGATTTTCGAGTAGAAATTTCTACTTCTTTTGATAATGAACTTAAAGAAAAAATATTAGACTTTTTCATTCAAGGAACTTCTTATGAATTATTTGAATATCTTAAAAATAGTTTAAGTAGTTGGGGATTTTATACTTTTCGAATTGTTTGTGAAATCATTGTAACAATTTCTTTATCAAACAAGAAAAATACTTTAATGGCTATTGAAGTATTAACTTTACTTTATAATAGACGATTTGCTACAGGGAATAAAAAAAGAAGTTCTATTTTACAAATAATTATTAAAACACTTTATAAAATTTTCTCATCAGTTGATTCTATAGAAAAAAGTTGTTATAAACATATTAATTGGGTGAATAAAGAAAATTTATCTACTTCTTTAAGTGAACAAAAAATTCTTGTAATTAATGCTTTTTCTTTTCCTCCAGAAGGAAAAGAAAGTTTATGTCAATTTTTAGTAAAAGCATATAAATTAAATTGGAAAGAATTTATTATTTATAATTTACAAGGACAAAGATTTTTAGGAGCTGGTTTTGGAGCTAATACTCATAAAGTTAAAATGGAAATTTATGGTTCTTCTGGAGATTATATAAGTTCTGGAATTGATGGAATGGAAATTAAAATTTATGGTAATGGACAGGATCAATTAGCACAAATTATTAAAGCAGGAAAATTAGTTATTTATGGGGATGTTGGTCAAACATTTTTGTATGGAGCAAAAGGTGGAGAAGTTTATGTTTTAGGAAATACTGCTGGAAGACCACTTATAAATGCTGTTGGTAGTCCACGAGTAATTATAAATGGAACTTCTTTAGATTATTTAGCAGAATCGTTTATGGCTGGAGATCCTCTTAATAATGGAGGATTTGTTGTTGTAAATGCATTAGAATTTGATGATGAAGGAAAAATACAACCATTAGCAATTTCTTATCCCGGATCTAATCTTTTTTCATTAGCGTCTGGTGGAGCAATTTACATAAGAGATCCAGAAAAACAAATTGTTGAAGAACAATTAAATGGAGGCGAAATAGTTTCTCTTGAAGAAGCAGATTGGCAGCTTATTTTGCCTTATTTGAAAGAAAATGAAAATCTTTTTGGGATTTCTGTTGAATATCATCTTTTGAAAGTAAATGGAGAGAAGAAAACTCCACAAGAAATATATCGAAAAATTAGACCATTGAAAAAACTTGTTTTACAAGAAATAGAAGATGCAGAAGATTAATTTTTAATATCAAGTTGCAATCAAAAATAAAATATTGCAAATTATCAAACCTATTATTAATGATTCTTGTACGGACAATCTTTGTGATTGTCCGTAATTTTTTACAACGGACAGGGAACAATTTCCTGTTCCTACTGGCCTTGTTTTTACAATACAAGCGTCTATCATTTTTTGTTTTCTTTTTCAGGAATGCTAATTTCAATACCTAATATTTTTTTAATTCTTTTTATCTCTTCTTTAAGTGGTATCTGACTACCTCTATCACCTTCGTAATCAAGTTTTTTTTCAAAAAATCCTTTTAATATTTGCAAATCTTCGGTTATAACCTTGTTATACCGATATTCTTTATTATCAGGATATTTAATTATTAAAGAAATATATCTTTCGTTTGTTTTAATATTTGGGCAACATATATGACATAACTGTTTTTCATCCAGTGTAAACTTTGCTAAATTCGTTACAGAATTTATATGTTCTATTAAACGTCTCATTTTCACAATGTCGTCAATACAATTGTAAATCTCCATATTTTCTCTGCTATAAACCGTTTTTTCTCCATCTATAGGACAAACATATTCTTGATATTTTGGAGGCATAGCCATCTTATAACACATAGCTCCCATTTTTTCTGCAGGAGCATTTTTTTTTTCAATTCGTTTAAGCATATTTTCAATTTCAGCAAAAGAAGAATTACTAATTTTCTGGCTTGTTATCAGTTTTTCATTTTTGGATTGTAAAAAACCACTTTTCACACCAGCA
>JBDRGX010000111.1:0-5449 GCA_043817485.1 bacterium | reverse complement strand
GATTCATTTTTTTCCTTTTTATTTTTTATAATATAATTAAGTTATTTTACTCATATATGGCATTATAGTTTTTCATAGTGCCATATATTTTATTTTATGGCATTATAATTTTTCATAGTGCCATATATTTTATTTTATGGCATTATAATTTTTCATAGTGCCATATATTTTATTTAATTATATCTAATAACTTATTAAAAAAATAAAGTTTATTTTTCATTTTTTTACTTGACGATATTACGCCATTTTTTTCCAATATTCCAATATATCTAAAAACACTTCTTTTTGATATTTTAGTAATTTTTATAAAATCTTCACTTTGGAAAATAGGCATTACAAAAAGTGCATCCAAAATTTTAATGTTAAATTGAGATTTAATTAAATCCATTATTCGTTGTTTTTTCTGTTCATACAAATTAATTATTTTTTCTGCCTTTTCAATATTTTTTTTGGCTTGTTCAAGTACAGCTTGAAGAAAAAAGCTAATCCAATTTTCCCAATTGTTATTTTTAGAAATATCAAGCAATGTTTTGTAATATTCTTCTCTATGAGATTCCAAATATTCACTTAAATAAAACGATGGATAAAAAATGGCTTTTTTGAAATATAAAAATAATGGTATTAACATTCTACCAACTCTTCCATTGCCATCCATAAAAGGGTGAATTATTTCAAATTGAGCGTGAATAATAGCAAGTTGAATAAGCAAGTCTTTATCATCACTATGAATATATTTTTCAAGATTGGACATTAAATCATTGATTTTTTCTGCAATCGGTGGAATATAAATTGCTTGTTCAATATTTGCGCCAAGTTTTCCAATAAAAACTTGTTGCTGCCTAAAATTTCCTTTGTTTTTATTTTTTCCTCTTACTCCTTGCAACAAAATTTTATGAGCTTTTTTAATGACGCGAGTTGAAAGTGAAAATTTTTCCATTTCATCAATCGCTTCTTTTAATGCTTTTCTATAATTAATAACTTCTTGAATATCCTCGTATTTTTTAGTCCCTTTTTGAGGATTAGCTTCAAATTCCAAAACTTCTTTTAATGTGGCTTGTGTTCCCTCAATGCGAGAAGATAAAACAGCTTCATTTGTAGTTAATGGGCTCAAAAGTACAGATGGATTTGGGATTTTTTTCAATAACCCATCAAAACGCCCTATCTCTGCATTTGCTTTACCAATCAAATGAACAAAAACATCCCACTTAAAATTATTTATTGGCAATAATATTGGTGTATAATTTTTCATAATTTATAAATTAATTATCTCTAAAAACTTAATTTTTGTCAATTATAAATTTTTTTCCTAATAGTTTACAGCCTAATAGGCTATATCTTTATTTTACCAATTCTTCGAGTTTTTTTACTAAATTTTGCAAGCTAACTTCTTCTTGTATTCCTTGTTCCATATCTTTTAATAAAATCAATTCTTTTTGAAGTTCATTTTCTCCTAAAATTAAACAATATTTTACACCTAATTTATTAGCTTGTTTAAGTTGATTTTTAAAACTAACATTTTCATAAGAAAAATGAACATAATAATTTTTAGTTCTAAATAAAAAAACTAATTCTATTATTTTTTCTAATGCTTTCTCTCCTAAATAAACAAAATAAAATTCTATTTCTTTTTTTTCAGGAAAATTAACATTACTTTTTTCCATTGCTTGAATTAATCTTTCTAATCCAAAAGAAAAACCAATACATGAAATATCATTGCCACCTAATTCTTGAACTAATTTATCGTATCTACCTCCACCACCAAAAGAATTTTGTGCGCCCAAAAAAGGAGAAGTAATTTCAAATACTGTTTTAGTATAATAATCAAGCCCTCTAACTAAAAAAGAATCTAATACATATTTAACCTTAAAAAAATCAAGATACTTAATAAGTTTTAAATGATGATCTTTGCATTCAGAACAAAGAAAATCTTTTATAAAAGGGCCTTTTTGAAGTAAAGCACGACAATTATCTTTTTTACAATCTAATATTCTTAAGGGATTGATTTTAAATCTATTTTGACAATCTTCGCAAAAAGAAGAAATATTTGAAAAAATACTTTCTTTTAAAACTTCGATATATTTATTTCGACAAATATTACAACCAACACTATTTATTTTAATTTCAAAATTTTTCATTCCTAAAGTTTCAAGAATAGTTGTAATTAAAATAAAAATTTCTAAATCTATAATAAAGTTTTTTGTTCCAATAACTTCTACACCTAATTGATAATGCTGTCTATATCTACCAGATTGAGGACGTTCATATCTAAACATCGGCGAAAAATAATATAATTTTGTAATTTGTTCTTGAGCATACATTTTATGTTCTAAATATGCTCTTATTACAGAAGCAGTTCCTTCTGGTTTTAATGTAATACTTTCTCCACCTTTATCAATAAAAGTGTACATTTCCTTATTAACAATATCAGAGCTTTTGCCAACACTTCGAATAAATAATTCTGTTTTTTCAAAAATTGGAGTTCTAATTTCAGAAAAATTAAAATTTTCCAATATTTTTCGACAATTTAATTCAACATATTGCCATTTTTTAATTTCAACTGGCAAAATATCTTTTATTCCTCTAAGAGTTTTTATTTCCATATTACATTACCAAACCACCATCTACTTGAATTACTTGTCCTGTAATATAACTTGAATCATCCGAAGATAAAAATAAAACTAAATTTGCTATATCTTGTGGTTGCCCTAATCTTTGTAAAGGAATTTGATTAAATAAATTTTCTTTTGCTTCCATTGACAATTTATCAGTCATTTTTGTTTCAATAAATCCAGGAGCAATTGCATTAACTCTAATTCCTCTACGAGAAAATTCTTTTGCTGTTGTTTTAGTTAACCCAATTAATCCAGCTTTTGAAGCAGCATAATTAGCTTGTCCTAAATTTCCCATTATTCCAATTACAGAAGATATATTGATAATAACGCCTGATTTTTGCTTAATCATTTCTTTCCCAATAATTTTTGTTAAATTAAAAGGCCCTGTTAAATTTATATCTATGACTTTTTGCCATTCTTCTTGACTCATTCTAATTAATAAATTATCACGCGTAATTCCAGCATTATTAACCAAAATATTTATATTAGAAAACTTTTTTAATATTTCATTTTTTGCTTGTTCTACTTCTATTAAATTACTTACATCTACTTTTAAAACTAAAACATCTTGTCCTTTTTCTTTGATTTCTATGCTAAGTTTTTCTAATCCCTTTTCATCTACATCTAAGCCAATAATATTAGCACCATTTTCTGCAAGAAATAAAGCAATATTTCTACCAATTCCTTGTGATGCTCCTGTAATTAAAGCTACTTTTCCTTCTAATTTCACTTTTAAACCCTCCAAATCATTTGATTTTTTATAAAAACATATAAGTTTATAATTTATTTTTTATTCTGTCAAGAAAAATTAATCCTAAATTCCCGCACATATTATATGCTACAACAATATCACCCCTTCATGGTTGGGATTACCTGTTTCTCATTGACGAAAAAGTAGGTAGATATTCTTGATTTTTTTCATCTTCTGTATTAATCCCAAGAAACCATGTCTTAATTGAAAAAAAACTACTTTTTACAATTAGATGTATATAAAAAAACAAAATCACATGATTATGAAACGGTCTCATATAAAACCCTATAAAAAACTTCATTTTTTTCTTAATTTTTTAACCATTTTATTATGTTCTTTAAAAGTAGATGAAAAATAATGAAAGCCCATTTTATCTTTTAAAACAAAATATAAATAATTAGTTTTTGCAGGATATAAAGCTGCAATAATAGCATCTTTTCCAGGATTACAAATAGCTGATGGAGGAAGTCCATAATATTTATAAGTATTATAAGGCGATTTTATTTTTAAGGAATTATAAGTAAGTTTATTTTTATAGTTTTTAGAAGAATATCTTACTGTTGAACAAGCTTCTAATTTTAATTTTTTCTTTAATCTATTATGAAAAACAGATGATACAAGATATTTTTCTTCTTTTATTTTTGCTTCTTTTTCTATTAAAGAAGCAAGTATCAATACTTCTTGTAAAGATAAATTTAATTTTATTGCTCTTTGTTTTAAATGCACAGCAAAAGTTTGTTTTAATCTATTATGCATCATTTTAATAATATCTATTTCTATATTTTTCCCTAAAGCAATAAAATAAGTATCTGGGAAAAGATACCCTTCAAGAGTTTTTGTTTTTAGCCCTAATATTTTACCTCCTAAAGAAGTATTTACTAATTTTTGAAATTTTTTTCCTGAAATAATTTTTTTTTGAATAAGCAACCCATTTATTTGATCTAAAGTATATCCTTCTGGAACAGTAAATTGAATTTTTAAATAATCACCTTTATTTAATTTGTTTAAAATAACAAACATGTTATTCGAGGAATTTATTTTATATGTTCCAGCTTTTAAATTTGTAGAAAAACTCATTGTTTTAGCTAAAAAAATAAAAAGATTTTTATTTACTATTAGTTTTTTTTCATACAAAATTTCTCCAATTTGAGAAGTTGTTGTTCCTTTTTGAATATTTAAAATAGATATAACCCCATGTTTATCTGCAGGTCTAAATACATCTACAACTAAATTAGCTAATACAAAAAACAAAATTACAAAAAATAATAATATAAAATTTAAAATTCTACGATATAAAAACAAAGTTTTTATAATCAAAATACACCTCTTGAAAAAATGCTTTGCATGAAAATGCTTTGCATGAAAATTAATCTTTTAATTTTTATAATAAACTTTTATGAAATAATTTAATAAAATCATTCTTCATTATTTTTATGAATTTTGAAATTAACAATATTCTAATTAAATAGTTTATAACTTACTCTTTTATTTTTCATCTATCTAAATTTAAAAAATAAACTCATAAAATTTATTGTTGAATAACATTATATATTTTTAATTTTAAAGGGTACTATATAATGATGGAAGGTTATTAAATATGGCATTTTTGACAACTTTTTATATGCTTACAAAATCTCAAAACATTTGATTAAAAATAACTTTTTTCTTTATAAATATTTGTAATCATATCTTCGAATATATGATTACAAATTAATATACCAAAAACCTTCTCTTTTTCATTTCCTTTTTTAAAATATTTACTTTCTTTTCTTTGTTATTACTACTTTTTCATTATCAAATCTTTTTTTGAATTTTTTGATAAATATATGTTGTTGGTATATTATATCCTTTTTTCTAAACTTATATCTCTAAATTAGGGCAAGAAATAAAATCTCGCCCTAATTTTTACTTAATAAAAATTTTTATTTCAACATCAACATTTTTTTACAATTTTGTGTTTTATTATTTATAATTGTTTCATAAAAATACATTCCTGAACTTACCTCTTTTCCTAAATTATCTCTTCCATCCCAATATACACTACTATTTGCATTGTTTGTAATTACTTCTCTGACTACTTGGCCAA
>JBDRGX010000110.1:0-2100 GCA_043817485.1 bacterium | reverse complement strand
ATATAGACAAATAAGGATATACTAAAATGAATATTTTTGCATTCTTATCTTTAATTTCAACAATCAGTATTTTTGGTTTAGGTTTTTATGTATTAAGAGAAAAGAAAAATAAATTAAATAAATTATTTTTTAATCTGATTTTGTGTTTAAGTTTTTGGAATATTATGGTTTTGGCTTCTTATTTTATTAAAGAAAAAGAGATTTATGTAGTTTTTCATGATTTTTTTTGTATTGGCATATATTTTATACCTGCTTGTTTATTTCATTTTATTATTTATTTTTGTAAAGTACAAAATAAAAAATTAAATCGTTTTTTGTTATTTATAGGTTATTTTTTATTTGGATTTATGTATTTTATGATTTTGAAAACACCTAATGATTTTGTTTATGTTGAGTTTTTAAAAAAATGGATGCCTTTATCAACAAATGTAATTAAATCATTTTTTTTTGCATGTATTTTTTTTGCTTTATATGCCATTTATTTATTATGGACAAAATACAAAAAAAAATCATCTTCTTTAGAAAAAGTTCAAATAAAGTATTTTTCTCTTGGAGCAATTTTTTTTATATTTTTTGGATTAACGCAGTTTCCTAATGTTTTTTGGATGACACAAATTCCTCCATTAGGAAATGTAGGTTGTATATTTTTCATTTTATGTATTGCATATTCTCTTAAAAAAAATCGCTTAATAAATATAGATGTAATTATTAGCAAAATTATTATTTATTGTATTTTAGTTGTATTTATTTTTCTGTTTAATGTTGTATTTATGAAATATGTTCCTTTAATAATAGGATATAAATTAGCTAAATTATTTTTTATTCCTACAGGTATTTCCATTCTTTTTTTTTCACCTTTAATGTCTCAAATTACAAAAATAATAAATAAAATAATTTTTCGCAATAAATATCTCTATCAAAAAACACTTTATAATATTATTAAAAAGTTAGAGGATATAAATAATTTAAATGAACTTACGAAATATGTTCTTGTTTCTGTTGTTGAAGCAATAGGAATAAAAAAAGCAAGTATTTTTTTAGAGAAAAAATTAAAGTTTTTTTCTATTTATATTTGTTTTGGAATAAGTGAAGAAATTAAAAATAATTACTTTTTAAATTCAAATGATGGGATTGTTATCTGGGAAAAAGAAAAAAATGATATATTTATTAAAGATGAACAAGAGCAAATTCTTTCTGAAAATGAATTTAATTTAATTTATTCAGATTTAGAAAAAATAGGTGCGTATGTAATTATTCCATTATTTAATAAAAAAAATTTAATAGGTCTTTTTACAATAGATTCTAAAAAATCTGGTTCTATCTATGATCAAAAAGACATTGAAATATTCAAAATTTTATCGCATCAATTGTCAAATTCTATAGAAAAAGCAAAACTATATAATATGTCTATAATTGATGGATTAACTGGGCTTTATAATCATCAATATTTTATGTTTTGTTTAAAAAAAGAAGTAAAACAGGCACAAAGATATAAACAACCACTTTCTCTTATTTTGATGGATATAGATTTTTTTAAAAAAGTAAATGATGCTTATGGTCATTTAGTAGGAGATATTGTATTAAAAAGATTGGGTGAAATTATTAAACAATCTACAAGAGAAACAGATATACAAGCACGTTATGGTGGAGAAGAATTTTGTGTACTTTTTACACAAACACCTATAGAAAAGGCAAAAATAATTGCAAACAATTTATATAATATGATAAAATATGAAGAATTTTCAATAGAACAATTAAAGGATGTAGTAAAAGAAAAAAATGAAGTTCTTCCAACAATCTTAAAAATAACTATATCTATGGGCATAACAGGATTAAGTGAGGAAGGAGAATGGAAAAATAATGATTTTCAATTAAAAGAAGAAATATTATTTAAAATTGCTGATTATGCTTTGTATCAAGCAAAAGAAAAAGGAAGAGATCAAATAGAAGTAATTGAATATATGCATAGTTTGTAATTTTTACGCATTTTAATATATAAATATATATTGACAATAGAAAATAGAAAATATATTTTAAATTTATGAAATTTTTTAAAAATTTAGAAATTAAAGATTTTGAGACCATTTCTTTGTTAATGAA
>JBDRGX010000109.1:0-12141 GCA_043817485.1 bacterium | reverse complement strand
ATGAATAGAGTCAAGTCTTTATATCAACTAATTTAAGTCTTTATATATACAATTGATAATTAATGGCAAAACTATCCCATATATAGTATTTATTGCTAATATTGGCACAACATGTTGTATACTTCTCATGCCAAATTTCTAATTACGACACAGTCTCCATAAATTGCCATTTACAACAACACGGGCACAGCATTCGTCCTTACCAAATGGGACATCAGAATAAATTGAAAATGGGAAATGAAAAATTATAATTTTTGGCAATTTATTTTTAATTTTTAATTTGAATTTTTCAATTTGAAATAAATACGAAGATTTCTACCGATAATTCTAACCCCCGAAGCAAATGGATGGGAACAAAGAATTAACCCTGAAGGGGGTGGCATTATTGTAGTAAAATTTTCCATTTAATTTTTTCATTGTTTCGAATTTTGATATAGTATCGTAGAACAGTAGCTTTGTCCCTGTTCGTTGTAGTTTAAATTTTTTTTTATTGTTTTGAATTTCGGATTTTTAATTATTACTATTCTTTTAATTGCAATTTAGTTTAAATAAATTTTATTTGAAATATATTATCTGTATTAAAATAATTTATATTAATTCTTTTTTTTCAATAAATATTTTTTTTCAAATTGTTCTTTAAATTCGTAAAAATTATTTTCTAAAATAGATTGACGAATTTCTTTCATTAAATTTTTATAAAAATAAAGATTATGATAAGAAACTAATCTCGGACCTAAAATTTCTTTAACATTAAAAAGATGTCGAATATATGCTTTTGGATAATTTTGACAAACAAAACATTGACATTCTAAATCAAGTGGAGATGGATCTTGAATAAAAGAGCTGTTTTTAATAATATAATGACCATTACGAGTAAAAACAGTTCCATTTCTTCCTTCACGAGTAGGAATTACACAATCAAACATATCAATACCTAAAGAAACTCCTTGTAAAATATCAAGAGGTTTCCCAAAACCCATTAAATATCTTGGTTTATCTTCTGGAAGATATTCTGAAGTAAAATCTAATATTTCAAAACTTATATTTTTCGGCTCTCCAACACTTAATCCACCTATAGCATAACCAGAAAAATCTAAATCTAATAATTCTTTAATACTTTTTTCTCGTAAATCTTTATACATATTTCCTTGTACAATTCCAAAAAGAAATCTTTTATTATCATTATCAAAAGCTTCTTTAGATCTTTTTGCCCATAAACTTGTCATTTCTACAGCCATTCTTGCTTTTTCATAATCACAAGGATAAGGTGCGCATTCATCTAATGGCATAAGAATATCTATATCTAAATCTTTTTGATTTTGAATAACATTTTCAGGAGTAAGAAAATGACGAGAACCGTCAAAATGAGATTGAAATTTTACACCTTCTTTTGAAAGTTTGCATAAAGAAGCTAATGAAAAAATTTGATAACCACCACTATCAGTTAATATTGGTTTTTTCCAATTCATAAAATTATGCAAACTACCTAAATTTTTTATAACATTTATTCCTGGACGAATATAAAGATGATATATATTTGAAAGAATTATTTCAAAACCAATAGAAAAAAGTTCATCAGAAGAAATTGTTTTTACAGTTCCTTGAGTTCCTACAGGCATAAATACTGGAGTTTCTATATCTCCTCTATTTGTAGAAATAATACCAGCCCTTGCTCTTTTATCTTTATTTATAAGATTAAATTTCACTTTTTTCTCCATTTCAAATAACAAATTATTTTTTGATAAATTAATAATTTATACCCTAAATTCTCACATATGTTATAACTATGCCAATAAATGATCAAATCCAAAATCCTTCATAAATAATGTCACCCCTTCGGGGTTGAGATTGCCTGTTTTGGTACTGTTTTGCTACAATAATATCACCCCTTCGGGGTTAGGAAATTCTTCAATTGAAAATTTTTTTTGTATATCGGGAAAAACATTTAAATTACAAATTGAAAATTGAAAATTAATATTATACTATTTCAACTTTTCCTGTACCTTGAACTATTTCTCCAATTATTTTGCCATTTGTTAATTCTAAAATTTTATCACTAATTTTAGGATCAACTATTATTACTAAACCAATACCCATATTAAAAGTGCGATACATTTCTAATTCTGGCACTTGTCCAAGTTTTTGAAGTAAATCAAAAATAGGTAAAATTTGCCAAGTTCCTTTAAATATTTTAGCAGAAACATTTGGTAAAATACGAGGAATATTATCTATAAAACCACCACCTGTAATATGAGCAATTCCTTTTATTTCATATTCATCTAATAAAGGTAAAATAATTTTGCTATAACAAGTATGTGTTTTAAGTAATTCTTCTCCAATAGTTGTATTCAATTCTGGAATAAAAGTATCTATTTTATATTTCATTTTTTCAAATAAAATTTTTCGAGCTAAAGAGTAACCATTTGTATGTAGACCATTAGAATTTAACCCAATAATTACATCACCTTCTTTAATTTTTTCTCCAGTAATTATTTTGTTTTTTTCAACTATACCTATTATACATCCAACTAAATCATAATCTCCTTTTTGATAAATAGATGGCATTTCTGCTGTTTCTCCACCTATTAAAGCACAACCTACTTCTTTGCATCCAATAGATAAGCCTTTTACTATTTCAGCTATTAAATTAGGTTCTAATTGCCCCATTCCTATATAATCAAGAAAAAATAAAGGAGATGCTCCTTGAACTAAAATATCATTTACAGAATGAGAAACTAAATCAATCCCTATAGTAGAATATTTATTCATCATTATAGATATTTTTATTTTTGTACCTACTCCATCAGTGCTTGAAACTAAAACTGGATTTTTATATTTTGCAATATCAATTTCAAAAAGTCCTCCAAAACTTCCAAAATTAGAAAGAACATTAGAAGTAAAAGTAGATTTTATAAACCCTTTTATTAATTCATTAGATTCATTTGCTCTATTTATATTAACACCAGCATCTTTATAAAACATTTCTGAATTCATCCATTCCTCCATTATTTTAATAAGTCTTTTACTTCTTCTTTAGTATATAAAAGTGCTAAAGGAACTTTTTGGCATTTCACAGAAAAAATTGGTTTTTTCTTTTTAAAAATTTGCCAATCATTATCATTGAAAAATCCAAAACGACAATTAAGTAAAAAATAATCCCATTCTTTTTTTTCATTTAAAAAACTTTCATTTGAAGAATTAGAAATAAATTTAATATTTTTTTTAAGCAAATTAGCATGTTGTAAAAGAATAAGTGGATAAGGAGACCCACCATGAACTAAAATATTTATTTGATTGCCTTTTAAAGAATTTATAAATTCAATCATTGGTTTAGAAGTTAAAGGTTCATTCCAATAAGTTATTTCCATTCCTTTTTTATAGGCACCTTTTGTTCCTCCAATTAAAAAATTATAATAAGATCTCTCATAGGGATGAATTTGCATCAAGAAAAAAATATTAATAATTAAAAAAACAATTGTTGAAATTACCCAAAGTTTTGTTTTATTTATAAATTTAAAAAATAATTCTAATTTTTCTATAAAAAAATTAAAGCCAATTCCAGCAAAAATAGTCATAAAAGGAAATACTGACATAAATAATCGAACTCCATCATATTTTGGAATTTTAGGATACGCACTAATTAAAAAAGGTATTAAAAAATTTAAAATAAATAAATTTTTTATTTGTGAAGTAGATTTATTTTTTTGAAACAACCCTATTAAAATAAATAACAAAATTGAAATTGGAATTGTAATTAAAGTCATAACAAAAGGATAATGCCAGGGAGGAACAGTATAAGCTTTTCCAAAATAATAAGTAGAAACATAAAAATGAGATTTGTGAAATAATAAATATTCTGTTAATCTAAAAAAAGTTTGATGCCATAGCCATGGCCAACTAATAATAAAAACTATAAATCCAATAATTCCAAACCAAAGAAAATTATTTACTAAATATTTTCTTTTACGATAATAAATAAGTGTCCAAATAAATAAAGGGATTGGAATTAAAAAAGCATTTATTTTTGTAGCTAATGCAAAACCAAATAATATTCCAGCAATAATTTTCCATAACAAAAAATTGAAACTTTTATAAAAAGCATATATTGTGAGAAACCACATACAAGTAATAGGAATATCTAATGCTAAAAGATAACTATCTCCAAAAACTCTTGGTAATAATAATAAACTTAAAGATGAAATAATACCAGATTTTATTCCATAAATTTTTGATGCAAACATAAAAACAGAAGAAATTAATAAAGCAAAAAAAAAGGCTCCAGATAAACGATAACTTTTTATGTCTCCTAAACTATTATGGTAAAAATTCCAAAAAAAATTAGAAATAAAAAAAGTAAAAGAAGGATGATTATGAAAAGGTTCCCAGTAAGTTGAGATTACAGAAGAAGAAAAAGGGTGAAAGTAATTATGATGTAAAAAAGAATTTTTTAAACAATCAATCCATTTTGTATGTAAATAAGTAGCTTTAAAATAACAAGGTTCATCAAAAGTAATTCCAAAATTATCAACAGTACAAAGAATAGTCATAAATGTACTAATAAAAAAAAATTATAGAAATTAACAATCGTAGTTTTAATTTTTTCATTATTTATTTTTGCAATAAATCTTTTTTTAACATATTTAAAGCACTTTTATAAGTTTTATTTCTAATTATATTTCGTGTTCCAAAAAAATTATATTTTTTGCAAATATTATTTTTTGAATTTGATAAAGCAATAAATACTAAGCCAATTGGTTTTAATTTTGTTTCTCCACTAGGACCTGCAATTCCAGTAATTCCTAATCCATAATCTGTATTTGCTAATTTACGAACTTTTTCTGCCATTAATAAAGCAATTTCTTCACTAACTGCTCCATACTTTTTTATAATTTTTTCAGAAATTTTAAGTAATTTTATTTTAGAATAATCACTATAAGTAACTAATCCACTTTCAAAATAATTTGAACTTCCAGCAATACTGGTTATTTTTTGAGATATTAAACCACCAGTACAAGATTCTGCTACTGACAATTTTTTTTTATTTTGAAATAATAAAAAACCTATAATTTCTTCTATTTTTTGCTTTTTCATAAAATAATTTATTTAGTAATTATATCCATTTGCAATCAGAAATAAAATATTGCAAATTTTTCTTTTTTGTTTTGAATTTCGTATTTATTGAAAATTGAAAATTTTCTTTATATTTTGGTTATTGAAATTTGTTTCGTTTTTACCAATATTTCGTTTCTACGGAATGAATTATCATTGTGCTTTATCCATAAATGTCCCATAGGGACACAATGTTGGTAGAAAAAAATTATTTTCACATAATAACAAATGCCGTAGGCATGATATATAAAATTTCCTTTATCTTGTTTCTACAAAACGAATTGGTTTATTAATGATTTTGAATTAAAAATATGATATTTGAATTTCGTATTTTCTCTATATTTTGATATTCGTTTTTCGGATTTTCTTTTTTATTTCGTATGTAATTCTACAACATCACCTTCTTTAAGTAAATAATCACCACTTGCTTTTATTATTTTATCACTTCCTTTAGGATAAATTCGAGAAAAAGTTAATTTTTGAGATAATTCTTTATGAATTTCTCTTGCAAACATAAAAACAGAACTATTTTTTTTAAAACTACTGGACTATGATAATCAGGTTTTTGCCCTGGAGTTTTTGGATAAACTCTAATAATATTTAATAATTTATAAAAATCTAATGCCACTTCATTTAAACCCGTTTCAAAAATAGCAGAAATTGGTAAAATTTTAATTTTTTCTTCAAATAAAGAACAAAATATTTCTAATATTTCAGAAGTACCAGAAGCATCTATTTTATTAGCCAATATCAATGTTTTTTGAAAAACTAATTTTTCTGTTTCTATTTCTGTTTCTGCTCCTATTCCAATTTTATGTTCTTGTAATTTTGATTTAATGCTTTCAAATTGTTTTAAAGGATCTTCTGTTAAACTAAGTACTATACAAATTATATCAGCCAATCGAATTACTTGAAATATTCCAGCTTCAATTGGAAGATCTCCTAATGCTGGAGTATCTACTAATTGAATTTGAATATTTTCAAATTTCATCATTCCCGATAATGCAGAACGAGTACTATAAGGATAATCTGCAATTATAGGTTTTGCATTAGTTAATTTTGCTAATAAAGATGATTTTCCACTGTTCGGAGGTCCAATTAAAACTATTTGACCAGACCCTTCCTTAGGTACATAAAAACTATCTACTTGACGAGAAGTATTAGATTTTTGTTGAGAAGATAATTTTAATTTTGCTATTTTACTTTTAATATCTCCTTGTAGTCGATCAGTTCCTTTATGTTTAGGAATAATTGTTAAAAGTTCTTCATAAATAGCAATTTTTTCTTGAGGTGTTTTAACTTGACTTAATTTATTTCGAGTTTCGATAAATTGAGGTGGTAAATTGGCTGGCAATTATTTCTCCTTTATTTTTGAGCAATCAAAGTTACGCCTAAAATTATTATTCCGACACCTATCCATCTCATTAGAGAAACATGTTCATGAAAAAATATACTTGAAACACCAACTATAATTACATAACTTATACTTAATAAAGGATACGCTAAACTAATAGGAACTTTTGATAAAGCTAAAATCCAAGTAAAAGCACCTACTGCATAAAACATAAGCCCTATAATAATAAAAGGGTTAAAAAATATTTTTATAATTAAAGGAAATAATTTTGCTAAAGAAATTTCTAATTTACCTATTTTGTCTATTCCTATTTTTAACAAAATTTGACCTATTATTGCTATCATAATAGAAACAATTACATATATCATATTTTTTCCCTTTATTTAAAAAATAGATTTTAATTCCTTTTTTTAAAATGTCAATAAAAACTTGACATCACGATAAAATGACATATAATAAAAAAACCAAAATTTGTTAAAAATAAGAATAAAGATATTTTGTTCATCAGAAGGAGTTTGTGTATGAATTTTGAATTAATTGAACTTATAGAGAGAATATCTAAAAAAAGAAATATTTCTCAAGAAAAAGTTGCAGAAATCATAAAAAATTCTATTTTATTAGGATATAAAAAAAAATATGGAAAATATGAAAATATAGAAATAGACATTGATTTACAATCTGGTGAAATTAAAATATGGAAAAATAAAATAGTTGTAGAAAATTTTATTGATGAAAATAAAGAAATTATTTTAAAAGAAGCAAAAAAAATAAATTCTGAAATAAAAATAGGTGATCAACTTTTAGTTCCATTATCAATAGAAAAATTAGGTAGAATTGTTGCTATAGCAACGGGTCAAACAATTGGACAATTTTTAGAAGAAGAAGAACAAAAAAATATTTATGAAGAATATAAATCTAAAATAGGAACATGTATTTCTTCTGTAATTCAACGATTAGAAAAAAAAGATGTTATTTTAGATATCGATAGAATAGAAGGATTGCTTCCATTAGATGAACAAATTCCTGAAACAAAATTTAAACCAGGAAATAGAATAAGAGTTTATATATTAGATGTGAGAAAATGTGAAAATCCACAAATTATTGTTTCTCAAACTCATCCAGAATTAGTAAAACAATTGTTTGAAATGGAAATTCCAGAAATAACTGAAAAAATAATTAAAATTGCTTCTATAGCAAGACTTCCAGGAATAAGAACTAAAATTGCTATTTATTCAACTCGTCCTGATATAGATCCAGTAGGAACTTGCATCGGTGTTAAAGGATCTCGCATTCAAGTAATAATAAAAGAACTTCAAGGAGAAAAAATAGATATTATTGTTTGGAATGAAAAAATTCAAGAATTTATTAAAAAATCTCTTTGTCCAGCTCAAATTAGTAAAGTAATACTTAATGAAAAAAATAAATCTTCAATTGTTATAGTTCCAGATGATCAACTTTCTTTAGCAATTGGTAAAAATGGACAAAATGTTAAATTGGCTGTTAAACTTACTGGTTGGAAAATGGATATTCAAAAAGAATCTCTTTTCAAAAAAACTTTAGAATTAGAAGAGAAAAAAAATATTTCTTTAAAAGAAATTTCTGGAATAGGTGAAAAAACTTTAGAATTTTTAATAGCATCTGGAATTGATACTGTTGAAAAATTAGCCATTACAGATCTTGTAGAACTTCAAAAAATTCATGGAATTGGAAATAAAAAAGCAGAAAAATTGCAAATAAAAGCAAAAAATTTATTAGAAAAATAAAATTTAAAAAGTGAGGCAAATTTTGAGAGTTTATGAATTAGCAAAAAAAATAAATATTTCTAGTAAAGTTCTTATTCAAGAATTAAAAGAAATGAATATAGATATTTCTTCTCATATGAATTTATTAGATGAAGAAATAATTAATAAATTTCTTCATTCTAAAGTAAAAAAAAGAGAAAAAACAATTATAAAAAAAAGAAATATTATTATAAGTGAAGGAATTACTGTAGCAGAATTATCTGAAAAAATAAATATAACTCCAACTGAATTAATAAAAAAGTTTTTATCTTTAGGTGAAATGGTTACTATTAATCAAAGTTTAGATATTGATGTTGCTACAATGATAGTTAATGAATATGGTTATGAAACAATTATTTCTTCTTTATATGGAGAAGAATTATTACTTCCAGAAGAAAAAGAAGAAGATGAATCTTTGAAAACTAAAAGAGCACCTATTGTAACAGTAATGGGACATGTTGATCATGGAAAAACATCTTTATTAGATGCTATAAAAAAAACTAATGTTGCAGGAAAAGAATTTGGAAAGATTACTCAACATATAGGAGCTTATGAAGTAATTTGGAATAATAAAAAAATAGTTTTTTTAGATACTCCTGGACATGAAGCTTTTACTTCTTTAAGAGCACGAGGAGCTAAACTTACTGATATAGTAGTTTTAGTAGTAGCTGCTGATGAAGGAGTAATGCCTCAAACAATTGAAGCAATAGATCATATTAAAGAGGCCAATGTTCCTGTAATTGTAGCTGTAAACAAAATAGATAAGATTGGTGCGAATACTTTAAGGATACAACAAGATTTATCAAAGTATGGATATATTCCTGAAGTATGGGGCGGAAAAACAATGTTTATGGAAATTTCTGCTAAACAAAACATAGGTATAGATAAATTATTAGAAATGATTTTATTAGAAACAGATATGTTAGAATTAAAAGCAAATTTTAATAAATTAGCTAAAGGAATAGTAATTGAAGCTCAATTAGATAAAAGATTAGGATTTATAGCTACAGTGCTTATTCAAGAAGGTACTTTAAAAATGGAAGATTCTTTTTTAATTGGAAATTATAGTGGAAAAATTAGAAAAATGTTAAATGATAAAAAAGAATCTATTAAAATAGCTTTGCCTTCTACTCCAGTAGAGATAGTTGGACTTGATGGTATTCCATCGGCTGGAGATATTTTTCAAGTAATAAAAGATGAAAAACTTATACGACAAATTGCTAATAAAAGACAAGAAATTCAAAGACAAAAAGATAGAAGATCAATGCATAAATTAAGTCTGGATGAATTACATAAAAAAATTGAATTAGGTGAAATAAAAGAACTTAAACTAATTATAAAGGGAGATGTTTTAGGTTCTTTAGAAGCTTTAGCAAAATCACTTACTGAATTAAATAATGAAATAAAAATAAATATAATTCATCAAGCAACAGGTGGGATAAATAATTCAGATGTAATGTTAGCTTCTGTTTCAAATGCTATTATTATTGGTTTTAATGTAAAACCTTTTGCTTCTGCTCAAGAAATAGCAAAAAAAGAAATAGTAGATATTCGATTATATCAAGTAATTTATGATGTTATTTCTGATGTAAAAGCAGCAATAAAAGGAATGTTAGCCCCAAAATACAAAGAAATTATTTTAGGACAATCTCTTGTAAAAGAACTTTTCAATGTTTCTGAAATTGGATTAATTGCTGGATGTTTAGTTCAAAAAGGAAAAATTTTAAGAAATTCTAATGTACGAGTAATTAGACAAAATATCATAGTTTATACTGGAAAAATTGACACTTTGAAAAGATTTAAAGAAGATGTAAAAGAAGTATTGCTTGGGTTAGAATGTGGTATTAAAATAGAAAATTTTAATGATCTTAAACAAGATGATATTATTGAAAGCTATATTATGGAAGAAATAAAAAGATAGTAATAATTAAAAATTCGAAATACGAAACAAATACAAATGACCGAAATATAAAATAATTTTTCAATTTTCAATTTGAAATAAATGCAAATGTTCAAAACAAAATACAAAATAAAGAAAAAAAATTGCAATATTTTATTTCTGATTGCGATTTTGTTAAAGTTGAAGAACAATTATTCTATTTATTCCAGCCTTATCTTTAACAATTTTTAATTTTGAATAAATATTCATTTTTTTAATAATTTTTTCAAGTAAAATTTCTTGTCCCATCCCTATTTCTAAAATCAAATATCCTTCAAAAGCTAAATAATTAGGTGCATTTTTAATTATATTTTTTAAAAAATATAGTCCATTTTCCCTTCCTTTTAAGCTAATAGAAGGTTCATAATTTTTTACTTTTAATTCAAGATTTTCATAATCAAAATTAGAAATATAAGGAGGATTAGAAATTATCATATTAATTTTTTGAGATTGATTATGATTTTTTAATGCTTTCCATAAATTACCACAAAGAAAAGTTATTTTTTTTTCTACTTTATGATATAAACTATTTTTATAAGCTATTTTTAAAGCTTTTTTAGAAATATCTGAAGCAAGAAAATTTATGTCTTTATTTTTTAATCTCTTTGCCAAAGAAATAATTATATTCCCAGAACCTGTTCCTAAATCAAAAATAGTAAAACCATTTTTAAAATGCTTTGCTATTTTCAAAGATACTTTTGTTAAAATTTCTGTTTCTGGTCTAGGAATTAAAACATTGGAATTAACAAAAAACCAGTTATTCATAAATTCCGATTTACCTATAATATATTGAATAGGTTCATCTTGTTTTAATCGTTCATATAATTTATCAAATTTATTTAATTTTGAAAATTCAATTTCTTGGTAAGATTTAATATAAAGATCTGATTTTTTTATTTTCAATATTTCTAAAATAAGAAGATTTGTTTCATAGTTATACCCATATTTTTTCCAAATATCAATAATTTTCATTCTTCTAATTTTTTTAATATTTTGGTATTTTTTTTATCTACATAAAGTACTAATAAAATACCACTAATACACATAATACCATATATCCAAATATTTAAACAAATTATTTCCTTAAATATTAAGCTAGCTTCAATCATAGAAAATATAGGTAACATACAAGTAATTATTCCCGTAGTAGAAGCAGGTAGTTTTTGAAAACCTTTAGCCAAAAGTAAATAAGCTAAACCAGTACAAACAATTCCTACAAAAAACAATTCAAAAATTAGTTCTATTTTTAGTGGTGGTATAAATTTAAAATCAAAAAAAACTAATAAAGCAGATGTAATGGTACTAATGAAAAAAATAGGAATTAAACATGCGAAAATTCCTCTTTTTTTAATCAATATTTTTCGAGATATCCCAAAAAATGACCAACAAAATCCAGCACAAAAAATTATAAAATTTCCTTTCATTCTAATATGGTCTGCTGAAAAAAGATTATGTAATCCTTTGAAATCTATACAAGCTAAAAATATTCCTATAAAAGTAATTAATATTCCCAATATTTTTAGAGAATTTATTTTTTCTTTTAAAATTAAACAAGATAAAATAATTAATCCAATTATTTCTGTTTTAACCATTAAAAACGCTATTCCACTACTTGTATATTGTAATCCAACATTAAAAAGAAAATATTGAAAAGCAAAGCCAATGCCACCAAGAATTGTCCATAAAGGATAAAGTTTAATAAATTTTATAATTTCAATTTCTTTTTTTCTTTTTTTTGAATTAAAATAAAAAAAATAAAAGTTGAAAACATTCGAAGAAAACCTATTGTTGAAGCATTAAAAGTTTTTAAAAGAATTTTTAATACAAATGGAGAAAAACTCCATATAAAAGTTGCTAAAAAAACATAAAAAATAGATAAATTCATAATTAACTTTTTCTTTCCTTTTATTTTAAAAACAAGATTGTTTTTTTTAATATTATTTCAATAACTAAATTAA
>JBDRGX010000108.1:0-4751 GCA_043817485.1 bacterium | reverse complement strand
GGAGAATATAATGAAATATTTGATGGAAATTATTATTTTGAACTGCAGAATCATAATTTAAAAGAAGAATTATTGGTAAATAAAGAATTATTAAATTTTAGTAAAAAGCTAAATATTCCAGTTGTTGCTACAAATGATTGTCATTATCTTCAAAAACAAGATGCAAAAGCACATCAAATTCTACTTTGCATTCAAACCAAAACTACTATAAATGATCCTAAAAAAATGAGTTTTTCTACAAATGAATTTTATTTTAAAAGTCCAGAAGAAATGGAAATTTTATTTAAAGAAGTTCCAGAAGCAATTAAAAATACTGCGGAAATTGCTTTGAAATGTAATTTAAAATTTGAATTTGATAAAATTCATTTACCTAAATATAAAACTCCATTTGGAGAAGATTTATTTGAATATTTGAAAAGTCTTTGTAATGAAAGAATCAAAAATAGATATAATGATAATTTAGAACAAGTAAAAAAAAGATTAGAATATGAACTTGAAATTATTAGACAAACTGGATATGCGGGATACTTTCTTGTAATTTGGGATATTATTCGTTTTGCTCGAGAAAAAAATATTCCAGTAGGACCAGGACGAGGATCAGCTGTTGGAAGTATAGTTTCTTATCTTTTAGAAATTTCTTCTCTTGATCCTTTACAATATGGTCTTATTTTTGAAAGATTTCTTAATCCAGAAAGAATTAGTATGCCAGATATTGATATGGATTTTTGTTATGTGCGTAGAGAGGAAGTAATAAATTATGTGAAAGAAAAATATGGAGAAGAAAATGTTGCTCAAATTATTACTTTTGGATCAATGATGGCTCGAGCTGTAATTCGTGATGTAGGTAGAGCTTTAGATATGGCTTATATTGAAGTAGATAAAATTGCTAAAATGATTCCATCTGAAAATGATATTACTATTAATCAAGCATTAAATAGTAATTCTCAATTAAAAGAAATTGCTAAAAAACATGAAGTAAAAGAACTTTTAGAAATTGCTACTACATTAGAGGGTTTAACAAGGCATGCTTCTATTCATGCAGCTGGAATAGTAATTGCAGATCAGAAATTAATAGAATTGTTACCTTTGTATGAAGCAAAACAAAGTACAGATTCAAAAGCAGAAAAAATAAGAACTACTCAATATGATATGAAATGTTTAGAAAAAATTGGACTTTTAAAAATAGATTTTTTAGGATTGAAAACATTATCTGCAATAAAAGAAACTGTTGAATTTATAAAACAAAAAACTAACAAAATAATTAATATAGAAACAATTTTGTTTGATGATAAAGAAACTTTTATTACTTTATGCAATGGAGAAACAATAGGTGTTTTTCAATTAGAAAGTGGTGGAATGAGGGATTTGTTAAGAAAATTAAAACCAGAAAAATTTGATGATTTAATTGCTTTATTGGCTTTATATAGACCAGGTACAATTCAAGGTGGAAGCATAGATGATTTTATAAAAAGAAAACATAAAAAAGTTAAAGTAGAATATATTATTCCAGAATTAGAAGAAATATTAAAAGAAACTTATGGAGTTATTATTTATCAAGAACAAGTAATGGAAATAGCTCATAAAATAGGTGGATTTTCATTAGGACAAGCTGATATTTTAAGAAAAGCAATGGGTAAAAAAAATCCAGAAGCAATGGATAAACAAAGGGAATTATTTATACAAGGTGCTGTTAAAAATAAGATTCCTATACAAAAAGCAGAAGAAATATTTGATTTAATGGCTCATTTTGCTGGTTATGGTTTTGTAAAAGCTCATAGTGCTGCGTATTCTTTTATTGCTTATCAAACTGCTTATTTAAAAACTCATTTTCCAGTTGAATTTATGACATCCTTATTAACAAGCGAAATAGGTAATATTAAAAATATTGCTTTATATGTTAATGAAGCAAAAAAAATTGGAATAAAAATTTTGCCTCCAGATATAAATACTTCTTATTCTAATTTTTCTATTACTTTTGAAGGAATTAGTTTTGGTTTATTATCTATTAAAAATGTTGGATCTGGAGCTATTGATTCTATTTTAAAAATAAGAGAAAAACAAGGTCCTTTTACATCACTTTGTAATTTTTGTGAAAATGTAGATTTGCGATTAGTAAATAAAAGAGTTATTGAAAGTTTAATTAAATGTGGTGCTTTTGATTTTTTAAAACAACCAAGAGCTCAATTAATGGCTATATTAGATAATACTTTAGAAATTGCAGAACAAATTCAAAAAAATAAAAAAACTGGACAAAGTTCATTATTTGAATCTTTAGAAGCAGGAGAAAAGGAATCTTTATATAAAAAAAACATACAACAGGTATCAGAATGGCATGAAAGTGAATTTCTTGCTTTTGAAAAAGAAATGTTAGGTTTATATATTTCGCGACATCCTTTGTCTAAATTTGAAAACGAAATTAAAAAATATACAACACATTCTAGTCAAAAATTAAAAGAATGTAGAGAAGGAGAAGAAGTTTTAATTGCGGGTGTTATTACTTCTATTAAAAAAATTTTAGATAAAAAAAAGAAAAATATGGCTTTTGTTTTATTAGAAGATTTTGAAGGAAGTATTGAAGTAATTGTATTTTCTGATATGCTTGCTAAATTTAATGATGATATTTTTGAAGATGCTGTAGTTTTTGTAAAAGGAAAAGTAAGTGGAAATGAAAAAAATGTTAAAATTATTTGTTTAGATATTACTTCTATTCAAGAAGTTAAAAAAAAATTAGCAAAAGCAATTAAAATTAAAATTATTACTACTGGGTTAGAAGAAGATTTTTTAAATAATTTAAAAAAGATTTTTTTACTTTATCCTGGAAATTGTCCAGTTTATTTAGATTTTATTGGGCATAAAGGAGAAGAAGTAAAAATAAAATCTTTTTTATCTATAGATCTTTCAGAGGGATTTTTCTTAGAATTAAATAAATTAGCAGGAGAAGATAAAGTTCAAGTAATAGTTTAATTATTTATTAAAATTGAATGAAAATGTTAAAATTTATAAAAATTGTGTTGTATTTGTAAAAAATGAATTTTTATAGTGATGAAATATTGTTTAATTATATTAAATGGCTAATAAAGAATGGTAGTTGCAGAACTACTTTAAAAAACATATAATTGTAGTGAATTACAACTTTTAAAAAAAGGAGAATTAATGTATACAAATCAACATGCAAAATCTGGATTAAATCAAAAATTACCAGAAATACAATGTTGGCAAAATCAATTTAAAAATTATGAAATTACAATTGAAATTCCAGAATTTACATCTATTTGCCCTAAAACAAAATTACCTGATTATGGAACTATTTTTATTCAATATCAGCCAGATAAATTATGCTTAGAATTAAAATCTTTGAAATTTTATATTCTTGCTTATAGAAATTTAGGAATATTTTATGAAAATGCAATTAATAGAATTTTGCAAGATATAATTTCAAGTTGTGAACCAGTTTGGCTTAAAGTAAAAGGAGAATTTAGATCTCGAGGTGGAATAGAAACAATAGTAGAAGCAAATTATCCAATATCTGCAAATTTTGAAAAATTACAAATAGAAAAACAAATTCTTTAAATATTTTTAAAATATTTTTTATTTTAAAACAGTTTTAAAAAAGGGGAGTGTTATATGGAAGAATTAAGAAAAGATCCAATATTAGGAAGATGGGTTATTATTGCTACATCTCGTAGTAGACGACCTGCAAGTTTTGTTTTTAAAAAAGATGAAGAAGATTTAAATAAAATTTGTCCTTTTTGTGAAGGGAATGAAAATTTAACACCACCAGAAATATATGCTATTAGAAATCAGAATACTGCTCCTAATACACCAAATTGGCAAGTAAGAGTTATTCCTAATAAATATCCAGCATTAGGAATAGATGGAGCACTTGTAAAAAAAGGAGTTGGATTATATGATACAATGACTGGTTTTGGTGCTCATGAAGTAATTATAGAAACTCCACATCATAATAAAGAAATGAAAGATTTATCTATAGATGAAATTAAAACTTTTATTTCTGTATTACAATATAGAATAGAAGATTTATATAAAGATAAAAGATTTCGTTATGCTCTTATTTTTAAAAATAAAGGAAAAGAAGCTGGAGCATCTCTTAGTCATCCACATCATCAACTTATTGCAACACCTATTACTCCTAAAAGAGTAAGAGAAGAATTAGAAGGAGCGGAACTTTATTTTAGAGCTAAAGAAAGATGTATTTTTTGTGATATTATTCAAGAAGAATTAAATTCAGGACAAAGAATTGTTTATGAAAATAAAGATTATGTTGTTTTTTGTCCTTTTGCATCTTCTTTTCCTTTTGAGATTTGGATTTTACCTAAGGTACATGATATAGATTTTTATGCTTCAAGTGTTAAAAATAGTATACATTCTTTAGCAGAAGTTATGAAAATAGTTTTTATGAAAATTTTTTTAACTTTGGATGATGCTCAATATAATTATGTAATTCATGCAGCTCCAAATAGATTTCCAAGAAGAGATTATTGGCATACCATTGGAGATGATTTTCATTGGCATATTGAAATTATTCCTCGTCTTACTAAAATTGCTGGATTTGAATGGGGAACTGGATTTTATATAAATCCTACATCTCCAGAAGATGCAGCAAAAGCATTAAGAGAAACAAAAGTAGAAATATAATATATGATACTAATTTGCAATTTAAGGGATAGTAATAATAAAGAAAATTCAAAATTCGAATATCAAAATAAAGAAATATGAAAATTTGTAGGGGC
>JBDRGX010000107.1:0-2788 GCA_043817485.1 bacterium | reverse complement strand
TCACGTAGTAAAAAATTAACATATTGACAAAGTAACAACAGTTTTTTTTGAAAATTATATATCATTAAAAAGTAGTTATTTAATTTTATCTAAATCTGATGGAGCATTTAAATTAATAAATAATTTACGAGAAAAAAAATTATTTTCTAAATCCAAATAATGAACATCTATTGTTTTAAGAAAATTTTTAATAGCATAATTATTTGTATTTTTCAAAAAGTTTTGTAAATCATTATTTATTTTTTTTTTATAAATAGCACAAAGTGGTTCAATAGAATCACCTATTTTAGGGACTACACAATCACAAATTGTTTCATTAAAACAATTTATTATTTGTAAAATTATATCTTTTTGTATAAAAGGCATATCACAAGCAATAAAAAAAACACTTTCTTTAGTTGTTTTAGACAACGCTGAATGTATTCCAGATAAAGGCCCAAAATTCTTTATAATATCTGGAATTATTATAACATCATTTTCGTATAATTTAAAATTTTGCAAAGAATTAGTAGATATAATTATTTCATCAAATATTTCTTTAAAAATATTTATTGTTCTTTCTATAATAGTAATACCATTTATTTCAATAAAAGCTTTGTTTTGTCCCATTCTTGAATTTTTTCCACCAGATAAAATAGTTCCTGAAATATTAATATTTTTTTTTTCATAAAACATTTTATTCCCCTACTTATTTTATTTTTCTTGACATTTCTTAAAAATTTCAATAAGGTCTCATTTTTATGTTCAAATAATATTTAAGTCAATTTTATTTAATAAAAATAAAGGAAAATTACAATATGGAAGAAAATATTCTTACAGAAAATATTCTTGCTGAAAAAATTAAAAATATTTCTCCTTATATATTAAATTATGTACTTTCAAGTATTTCTCATGATACTTTAATAGATACTATAAAATCAAATGAAAATGTAAAAATTAGATTAATTAAAACATGGCAAAATCAATATAAAAATGAATTTATTTCCATAGAAAAAAATACTAAAGAAGAATTAGAAAAAGAATTTGAAAAATTATATAATCAATTAGGAAAAGAAAAATTTTATTTATTTCTTTCACTTAATCCAAATCAAGAAATAAATTCTTTAAAAAATAAAATAGATATAAAATTTATTAATAATGAAAAAAATGATTTAATTCCATCTTCTATTGAAAAATTTAGAGAAATCATTAGAAACAAGGATAGAATAATAAACAATTTACATCAAAAAAATGATTATTTTTTTCAAAACATTAAAGAAAAAAATAAAGAAATTGCATATCTTACTCAAGAAATTAATCAATTGAAAACAAATGAAAAAAATCTAAATCTTAATGAAAACAAAGAAGAAAAAAAAGAAAATGAAATTGTTCCAGAATCTATTCAAAAAGAAAAACCTATTATTTCCACAGAAAAAGAAAAAAATTTTATGGATAAATATAAACAAATAGCAAGTATTATTATTTTTGATGTTAATGGTGGAATTATTAAAACAGGAGAAGCAATAATAACTTTATCTCATCAAGAAATGAAAAGAACTAACACCTTTATAGGAGATAATGTTCTTATTGCTTATAATCAAATAAAACAAGATGAATGGGGAAGATATATTGGAAAAATAATTAAAAAAATAGATTTTCAAGAAACTACAGAAACAAATTTTCAAGAAGAAAAAACAAATAAAGAATTATCTATTCAAGAAATAGCAAACATTATGGAAATTACATCAATTCCACAAAAAACTTTTATTAAAATATTAGATGATTTTAAATTTAAATATACTTTAATTCAAAATAATTTTGTATTTTTAGAAGATATTAAAGAAATTGTAAAACAAGTTTTAGACAAAGTAGAAATTTTTGAAATTTGTGATTCAGAAAATTGTAAAAAATATTGTCAAGAAGAAAATTTTTTCTATAAAAATATTAGTAAATGGCAACAATGTGATATTTGTAGTAAATTTGAAAAAAATGTAATAGAAAAAATTATTAATAAATCAGAAAATATTTTGGAAAGACAAAAAATTGTTCTTATTAGTAATCAAGTAAAATTAAAATATTGTTATATATCAGAATATAAAAAAATCGGAATAGATATATGGTGGCATGATGGAATTCACGAATTACATAGATTAGATGGAATAATAAAAAATTGCAATGGAGTTTTATTTCTTTATAATAATGAAATTTTATATAATAGTTTTAAAAAAACAGAAATAATTTGCAATCATTATCAAAAAAAAATGATAAAAATTAATTATGTTGGTTTTAATAAAGTAAAAAAAGCTATTGAAGAAAATTTCATTAAAAAATAGTTATACATTTTTAAATTTTTCTTAAACTGCATCTTAAATATTAAAAAAACAAGGAGGCAAAATGCAGATTTCAATTACTGCTCGACATTTAGAAATAAATACACAAATAAAAGATGATATTACTAAAAAAATTAAAAAACTTGAAAAATACTTTGATCATTTAATAGATGCTCATATAGTAATTTTAATGGAAAAAAATACTTATAATACTGAAGCAACTATTTTGGCAAATAAAATAACATTTTATTGTAAAAATAAAGATTTTCACTTAAATTCTTCTATTGATAAATTAGTTGATAAATTAGAAAAGCAAATAATCAAACATAAAGAAAAAATAAGTCATCATAGAACCAAAAAAAGTATTGATATTAATGAAAAAGCAATAGAAGAATCATTGTCTCCAAGATATGAAATAATTAAAATGGACAAATTCATTTCACAACCTATTTCTGTTCAAGAAGCAATTGATCAATTAA
>JBDRGX010000106.1:0-2507 GCA_043817485.1 bacterium | reverse complement strand
GAACTTCTAAAAAAAAATATAAAAATAAGAATAATTGCTCCAATTCCAAATAAAACAAACACAGAAAATATAAATCGTGGGTCTTGAAGTAATAATTTAATAATATTCACTTTAAATTCCCCTTTCTAATTTTAAAAATTTTCAGATAATTGAAAAATAATTTTATTATTTTCGCTTTTTAAAAATTCTTGAAAAGAAAAATTAGCATCTACATAAGCATCCATAACAAAATATAACCATATCCAAAAAGAAGTTGCATAAAAAAAATTACGCTTTGTTTCTGCATTATTAGATAAAAACATTTCATTATTTAAAAATGCTTTTTTTCTTTCTTTTTCCCAATATATACTTTTTGAAAAAGCCATTGTTTCTAAAGTAATTGCTATTATTCCTTTTAAATATTTTTCATTATAAAATTGACCACAACCAGGGATAAATGCCCATTTTAACGCAATTTTTGGATCTTTTTTTAATAACATTTGATTGATTTTATCTTCTTTATTTTCTTCTTTTGATAACCCAAAATTAAAAAAAAGAAAAAATATAAATAAAATTAAAATTGTTTTTTTAATCATATTTTTTTACATTTCATATTGTTAAAGTTTTTAAAAATACATTACTTTTATTAAATTGTTTTAAATTAATATTTTCATACAATACACATTGAATTATTGATATTTCTGCACTTCTTGTTCCCATTTATTTTGTGCTTTAAGAATAAGTTCAATTATTTCACGAACAGCACCCTCACCACCTTTTTTATGGGTAACATAATGAGATATTTCTTTAAGTTCTTGCACAGCATTATTTACAGCAACAGCCAATCCAACTTTTCTCATACAAGATAAATCAATCAAATCATCTCCCATATAAGATATTTCTTCATAAGATAAATTATGCTTATTTTTAATTTCTTCTAATATTATTTTTTTATCTTCTATTCCTTTATAAACTTCTTTAATGCCTAATTTATTAGATCTATAGATAATAGATTGTCCAGTTCTACGAGTAAGAATAATCACATTTAATCCTTGTCTTATAGCAATTTCAATTCCTAATCCATCAAGAATATTAAAAGCAATTAATATTTCTCCACTTTCTCCATAAAAAAGTTGTCCAGAAGTCATCACTCCATCTACATCTAATATAAGTAATTTTATTTTTTTTAATTTTTCTTGAAAAACCATTAATATTTCTCCTAAATAATAATTTTTGAATTAAAAAATATAGGTAAGCAATATTTAAAAGATAGTCATTTGTCAATATTTTTATAAGGTTTTTCAATCCCCTATTTTAATAAAATCAAAACTACATTAAATAAAAAAAATTAGAAATCTAATATTTGAACTTTCTTAATATTTAATATTTTTTCTTGCAAAAACAATTCACCATTTTCTTTAAATTTTATTGGCATATCTGTAACAAAAAAATAACGATTTCCATTTTTTTTGAAAAAGATAAAAGTTTTTTTTCTGCAAGATTTTTTTTTGCTTTTTGGGCTACAAAAATAGCAGAATCAACAAGAGTTACTTTTTCACCCATTACTTTTTGAATAATATTTTTCAAAAGAGGATAATGAGTACAACCTAAAATTAAAGTATCTATATTTTTTCTTTTTAAAGAAGCTAAATATTTTCTAATTATTAAAAAAGTTATTTTTTGTTCAAGCCAACCTTCTTCTACTAATGGAACAAATAAAGGACAAGATTTTTCAAAAACTTTAATTTCTTTAGAAAAAGATAAAATTTCTTTTTGATATATTTTACTTCTAATCGTTTGAGAAGTCCCAATAACCCCTATTTTTTTGTTTTTAGTAGAAATAATTGCTTTTTCTACAGATGGATTTATAACTCCTATAATAGGAATATTGAAATTTTGTTTGATTTCATTTAAAGCAATTGCAGAAGCTGTATTACAAGCAATAATAATTAATTTAAGAGGATATTGGGTTAAAAATTTTAAATTAGCTAAAGTAAATTTTTTAACACTTTCTTCTGATTTAGTTCCATAAGGAACATGTGCAGTATCTCCTAAATAATAAATATCTTCTGCTGGTAATTGTTTTATAACTTCTTTAACTACTGTAAGTCCACCAAGTCCAGAATCAAAAATTCCAATACCTTTTTTCACAAAAACTCCTTTAAATAATTTGTGTAAAATATACTTTTATGTAAATTAAAAATCATTTAATTATTAAATTGTCAAGCATTAAAATAAAAGTCATCAACCAAATAAATAAATAGAAAATATTGACAAATAAAGAAAAATGAATAAAAATATAATAAAAAAAAATACCATTGCTTATTTCTAATTGCTTAAAAACAAAGATAGGTAAAAAAATGAAAAATGATGAAAAACGAAAATATTTAAGACTTCCTTTTGTTATAGGAAAACCTATTAAAATTTATATATCTTCTTTTGAAAAAGACACTTGGGGTATTATTTCTAATATTAGTTTAGAAGGAATAGGAATTTTAACTTTCGTAGATATTCCAATAAATACAAAA
>JBDRGX010000105.1:0-20093 GCA_043817485.1 bacterium | reverse complement strand
ATTTTCTGATAGAGAAAGAGTAGATTCCTGTATTCACAGGAATGACAATAGAATAATTTTATGTTTTATTTTAAATTTTGCTTATGAAATTTTCAAAAAGTAATTTTTTTACCAATTGTGACACAGTCTCATGAATTGCCCCTACAAATCTCCAATTATTTTAGATAATTTCCTTGATAATTTAATAAAGCATGGTTACCATGTGGGGTCATTAACCAAAATATAAATATTATTTTATTGACAAAGAGAAATAAACTGCTATAAAATTTAGTAATTTTTTCAAACAAAGCACTTGAAAGAAAATTCAAAATAAATTTCAATATTTTTATCGATATTATGTTTTTAACGGAACATTGTAATCTGTATTCTGTACTTTTTTGTTATCGTATTGTAGGGGACAGGGGACTGTTTCCTGTTCGAAAAAATTATTATTAATTTTAGTAAAATCAATACATTTTAAAACAAAAAAATAAAAAGAGGATAATATGAAAATATACAAAAAAATAAATATAAAAGAACCAATTATATTAGCTGTTTGGCCAGGGATGGGAAATGTTGGTTTATTAGCAATGGATTATATAAGAGAAAGTTTAAATGCAATTTTATTTGCAGAAATAGAGATGGAAGAATTTGAAGTATTAGAAGCAATTATTGTTGAAAAAGGAATTAGTAAATTGCCATTATTTTCTAAAAATGTTTTTTATTTTAGTAAAAAGTATAATTTAGTTATTTTTGAAAGTGAATCTCAAATAGAAGGAATTGGAGGAATAAAAATTATAAATGAAATATTAAATTTTGCTCAAAAAGTAAAAGCAAAAATGATTTTTACTGGTGCTGCCTTTCCTCTATTAACAGAATATAAAAATCAAGTAGAAATTTATGGAGTAGTTAATGAAAATTCTCTTTGTGATTTTTTAAACCATTATAATATTAAAAAAATGGAAGATGGTCAAATATCTGGGTTGAATGGGTTATTATTAGGTTATGCTCAAAAAAATGAGATTGATGCAATTTGTTTATTATCTACGATTCCTCTTTATGCAATCAATCTTTCTAATCCTCGTGCTTCTAAAAAAATGGTAGAACAATTAGCTACAATTTTAAATATAAAAATAGATTATACAAAATTGGATATATTAATTGTAGAGATGGATAAAAAAATGGAAATGATAGAATCTAAAATTAAAACTATGTTTGCGCCAATGCAAGAAAATTTAGAAATTAATACAATTCAAGATAAAGTTCAAGATAAAATTCCAGATCATATTATAGAAAAAATAGAGAATTTATTTAAAGAATCTGAAAAAGATAAAAAGAAAGCATATCTTTTGAAAAAAGAATTAGATAGATGGAATTTATATAAATTATATGAAGATAAATTTTTAGATTTATTTAAAAAACCTCACTAATATTATTTTAATGTTGATTAATTATAAATAATTTCAAAACCTAAAATTTTCTTTATTATTTTAAAAATAAAAAATTATGTTTAACAAAATAAATCAATTACAAGTATTTATTAAAACCTTTGGTTGTCAGATGAATTTTCATGATTCTGAAAAAATGGCTGGCATATTAAAAGAAGCTGGTTATCAAATTACCTTAAATCCAGAAAATTCAAATGTAATTATTCTTAATACCTGTAGCATAAGATCTCATGCTGAAGAAAAAGTATATAGTCAAATGGGTAGATTTAAAGAATTAAAAGAAAATAAACCGTCTCTTATTTTAGGAATTAGTGGTTGTGTTGCAAAAGAAAAAAAAGAAAAATTATTTAAAAAAATTCCATATCTTGATTTTATTATAGGGCCAGATACTATTTGTGAATTACCATCTATTTTAGAAAAAATAAAATTAGGGACAAGAGAAATACAAAGTTTAGACGATGATACAAATTCTTTAAATTTAGGATTAAAATCTGTTCGATTAAATAAAATAAAAGCTTTTGTTTCTATTATGAAAGGTTGTAATAATTTTTGTACTTATTGCATTGTTCCTTTTGTAAGGGGAAAAGAAGTAAGTAGAGAATCAAAAGAAATTTTAGATGAAATTAATCATTTAGTAAAACAAGGAATAATAGAAATTACTTTATTAGGGCAAAATGTTAATTCTTATGGTAAGGATTTAGAAGAAAATATAAATTTTGCTGATTTGTTAAATAAATGTTCTCAAATAGAAAATTTAAAAAGAATTAGATTTGTTACTTCTCATCCCAAAGATACTTCTTTAAAATTAATAGAAGTAATGGCTAAAAAAGGAAATGTTTGTGAAAATTTACATTTACCTCTTCAATCTGGATCAGATAAAATTCTTGAATTAATGAATCGAAAACATAAAATAAAAAATTATATTGATATTATTCAAAAAATAAGAGAATTTATTCCAGATATAAGTATTACTACAGATTTAATTGTTGGATTTCCTCAAGAAACAGATGAAGATTTTGAAAAAACTTTGGAAGTAGTAAAACAAATACAATTTGATGCTGCTTTTACTTTTAAATATTCTATAAGACTTAATACACCAGCAAGTTTAATGTCAGGACAAGTTTTGGAAGAAATAAAACAAAAGCGATTAGAAAAATTAATACAAATACAAAGAGAAATTTCATTGAAAAAAAATAATGATTTAATAGGTAAAAAATTAGAAGTTCTTTTTGAAAATATAAGCAAAAAAAATGATAAAGAAATAATGGGACGTACTTGTTCTAATAAAATAGTAATAGCAAAAGGTGATTTTAATTTAATTGGAAAATTTGCAGAAGTACAAATTAAAGAAACAACTTCAGTTGTATTAATAGGAGAAATAAAATAAATTTTTTAAAAAAGGAGATTTATGCTTACTTTAGAAGAATATAAAAATGAAAAAGAATATTATTTGAATTTTTTTAAGGGAATTGATGCTGAAAAAAATAATTTTAAACAAATTTTTGATTATCATTTTCCAATTGTAAAAATTCAAATTAAATATTTTCAAAAATTTAATCCTGATGTAAATATTGATAAAAAAGAAGCAGAGAATTTATTAAATCAATCTAATTTTCTTTTTTCAAAATATGATTTTTCTATAGATAAAAAACTTTTAAATGAATTTTTTACAGAATTATTGCAATTTATAAATATTAATTGTAAAATAATTGATAAAATAAATAATGATATTAATTCTTTATCAAATCCTACTTTAAATAAACTTAAAAATTCTTATATTTTTTCCACATTATCAGAAAATATAAGTAAAGAAGAAAAAGAAAAATTTTTTTTATGGTATGGAATACTTGTTCCTTTTTATTCTAAAATATCTTTTCAAATAAAAAATCAAATTGATTTATCTATTTGGAAAGAAAATATTTGTCCAATTTGTGGAGAAAGTCCGAGTATTGCAAGATTAGATAAAGAAAATGGAAAACGGTTTTTATGGTGTAATTTATGTCAGATAGAATGGGCATTCTCACGAGTATGTTGTGTTAATTGCAAAAATACTAATACAGATACTTTAAAATATTTTTATGTAGAAGAAGATCGCACGCATAGAGTAGATGTTTGTGAAGAATGTAAAACATATATTAAAACTTGTGATGAACAATTAGCAGATAAAAAAATGTATTTAATGATAGAAAATATTATTACATTTTTTTTAGATATAATATCTCTCAAAAATGGATATAAAGTTTTAGAAAAAAATGAAAATAAAATGTAAAATTTTTTTAGTATTTATATTTTTAATTACAATAAATTTTGTTTTGGGAATAGAAGAATTTTCTTCATATAAATTTTCTGTTAGTGCTAATTTATGTAAAAATTTTTTTTCATATGAAGATTTTAATAATACTTTAAAAACTTTTTATAATCAAAATATAAATAAATTATCTTCTAATAATATGTATTTTTTGAATTTCAATTTTAATAATAATAATTTTTCACCTATTTTAGGAATAGGTTTTTATAGATCTTTTCAAAATACGAGTGAATTTCCTTATGAATATTATTTTAGTGTTATAACTACTCCGATTACTATTGGGCTACAAAAAAAATATAAATTAAGAAATAAACTTAATCTTGAAATAGAAGGAAATATAGGACTTTATCCAACAACTTTTTTTGCTAAAGAAATTAAAAAAGATTATATTAAAAATACAACAGAATCTTTTTTTGAAGAATGGATTGGAACAGGATTAGGAGAAAATATTGGAGTAGGATTAGAATATTTTTTGAAAAAGAATTTTTCAATTATTTTTGGATTAAATTATCAAATTGTTAAAGTAAATGAATTCAAATTTAATATTGTTAATTTATCAGAAAATCAAAAAAATAAATATGAAAAAATAACTGGAAAAGAAGTAAAAATTGGTGAAATAGTAAAAATTTCAGATAGTAACAATTTTAAATTTGATACAAATAGTTTTATTTTAAAATTTGCATTTTGTTTTTATCCATAGGAGTATTTAGTGATACCTTTAATAAAAATTAAAAACCTTTATAAATCTTTTTATGATGGTGATAAAAAAATAGAAATTTTTAAAGATATAAATTTAGAAATATATTCAGGTGAAATTTTTGCTATTATGGGTGCTTCTGGATCTGGCAAAACTACATTTCTTCATTTAATTGCAGGATTAGATAAATTCTATCAAGGAGAAATTTTATTTGATGGTGTTAATATTTCTCAATTAAATGATAAAAAAATGACTTCTTTTAGAAACCAAAAAATAGGTTATATTTTTCAGTTTTTTAATTTACTTCCGGAATTTACAAGCATAGAAAATGTAATGATGCCTTTATTGATTAAAAGAGAATATTTTAAAACAGCTTATCAAAAATCTGAAAAAATTCTTTTAGAATTAGGATTAAAAGAACAAAAAGATCAAAAAATAACAGAGCTTTCTGGAGGAGAACAACAACGAATAGCCATTGCTCGAGCATTAGTTAATGATCCTGTGTTACTTCTTGCTGATGAACCATTGGGTAGCTTAGATCCAGAAAATAAAATAAAAATTAAAGATTTGTTGTGGGAAATGAATAAAAAGAAAAAACAAACAATTATAATGGTTACTCATGATGAAGAAATATCTCGTGATGCTCATCGTATGGTAAAAATTATAAACAGAAAAATGGTATAAGTTTATATACAAAAAAATGTTTTTATAATAATAATTTGTTAAAATAAATTTAATTTTAATATTGTTAATTTATCAGAAAATCAAATTTTGCAAAAAATTTATTTAAAAAAATAAAGGAGATTATTGAAAATGTCTAATAAACAACATGTTATTTCTTTATTAACAGAAAATCATTCTGGAGTAGCAGCTCGAATTATTGGTCTTTTCACTGCAAGAGGTTATAATATTGATAGTTTTTCAGCTGCACCAACAGAAGATCCAAAAACATCACGAATTTTATTGGTAGTTGAAGGAGATGATAGAATAATAGAACAAGTTACGAAACAACTTAATAAACTAATTGATGTTATTAAAGTATTAGATCTTACTGGGAGTGATTATGTTGAAAGAGAATTAATGTTAATTAAAGTTTGTGCTGATAAAAAAAATAGATCTCAAATCATTGAAATTGCTGATCTTTTCAAAAGTAGTATTATTAGTGTTACGATAGAAGATATTATTTTAGAAATAACTGGTGATGAAGAAAAATTAAATACTGTCATAGAACTTTTAAAACCTTTTGGAATTAAAGAAGCTATTAGAACTGGGAAAATAGCCATTTCAAGAAAAATTGAAAAAATAATATAATTCATATTTTAGAAATATAAAACATAAAAGAAAATTCGAAATACGAATATCGAAATTTGAAACAAATTCAAATTTTATTAAATAAATTAAATGTTCCATAGACAATAAATATTATTTTAAACATAAATGTCATAGCATAATATATAAAATTTCAATCCTACCAATTATATATATAACGGCAAAAAATAGTTAACGAACAATTCAAAAAAAATTATGCAAGTAGATATATTTATGGATAAAGTTAAGTTTTTATATATATTAAAGCCTGAAGGGCTGATATTATTATAGCAATTATTAAATAATTACCAATTAAACCCCGAAGGGGTGACATTGTTGTAGAAGGTATATATATAACGAAATGTAAAAGAAAAGGTATATGGGATACAGGATTAAAATTTATGCAAGCAAATATATTTATGGATAAAGTTAAATTTTTATTCCAATTAACTTAAGTCGTTATATATATCATTTCTATGGAATTAATTAATTTTGTTTATGGTTGTTTTTCTATCGATATTATGTTTCTAATATTTTCAATTCCAAAGAAATATAAAATATGTTTTTAATTTGAGTATTTTTGTCAAAAATAACCAGAAATATAAATTTATTTTATTGACAAAATGAAAAAAAACTGCTATAATTTTAACAATTTTTTTGGTAAAGGGAATTTAAAAAAATAAAAGAAGAAATTCTAAAGAAAATTCGAAATCCAAATATCAAATTCAAATTTAATAGTTTGCAATATTTTATTTTTGATTGCAACTTGGAATTAATCATCACTTCAATATTCCCCATAAAATTTCAAGAATTGGTTTATATTTATATTATTATTTTTTTGAGTTTTTGTTATTTTATATTTATGTAATGCTATTATGGCATAGTAAAATTAAAAAAGGAGCAGATTTAGTTATGGAAATTAGAAATATTGCTATTATTGCCCATGTAGATCATGGCAAAACCTCTTTAACCGATGGTTTGATGCGTCAAACAGGTATGGTTACTGATGATACTGTAAGTATGGATTCTAATGTTTTAGAACAAGAGCGAGGTATTACAATCTATTCCAAAAATACCTCAGTTTTTTACAAAGGGACCAAAATTAATATTGTGGATACCCCTGGTCATGCAGATTTTAGTTCAGAAGTAGAACGAGTTTTGCGTTCCATTGATTCTGTGCTTTTAGTAGTTGATGCACAGGAAGGGCCCATGCCTCAAACCAAATTTGTTTTAAAAAAAGCATTGGCTTTAGGATTAAAACCAATTGTAGTAATTAATAAAATTGACAAATTAGCAGCTCGGCCAGAATGGGTTCATGAAAAAGTTTTAGAACTTTTTATGGATTTGGGTGCTAATAATGAACAATTAGATTTTGTGACTGTTTATTCAATTGCTAAGCAGGGGATTGCGAGAAGAGAATTAAGTGATGATTCTAATAATCTTGTGCCGCTTTTAGATACAATTTTAGAAAAAGTTTCACCAATAATAGCTGATGCATCATTGCCTTTTGCTTTTCAGGCATTTAATTTGGCATATGATAATTATTTGGGCAGATTAGGTATAGGCCGCGTTTGGCAGGGGTCGTTAAAAACTAGTGATAAGGTTTGTATTAAAAAACAATCTGGTGAAACAGTTTTTGGTTTTATTACTAAGTTATTTACTTTTGAAGGGTTAACAAGAAAAGAAGCATCAATAGTTGTAAGCGGAGATATTGTGATGATAGCTGGACTGCCTGATATTTACATAGGTGATACGGTTTGTATTGATGCAACACAAGAGGCTTTACCTGCTATTAAAATAGATGAACCAGTAATTTCCTTAAATTTTTTGGTTAATAATTCTCCTTTTGCTGGAAGAGATGGAAAGTTTGTTACCAGTCGTCAAATAAGGGAACGATTAGAAAAAGAACTGGAGATTAATGTTGGATTAAAAATAGATTTTTCACCTATTGAATCTTACAAAGTTTATGGTCGAGGGGAATTGCATATTGCTATTTTATTAGAAAATATGCGGCGTGATGGATTTGAGGTTCAGGTTTCCCAGCCACAGGTAGTTTTCAAAGAAGTAAATGGTAAGCAATATGAACCGTTTGAAAAAATAACAATTGATTCACCACAAGAATCTGTTGGCATTATTATCGAAAAACTATCCAAGAGAAAGGGACAAATGCTGGAAATGCAGCCAGAACAAAAGCATATTCGATTAGTTTTTCAAATACCAACTCGTGGCTTTTTGGGTTATCGAGGTGAATTTATTATAGATACCAAAGGGGAAGGAATTTTATGTACTGAAGCAATTGGTTTTAAGCCATATGCAGGTGAAATTGAAAAACGTAGTATGGGTTCTATGATTTCTGGAGAAACTGGTAAAGCAACAGCATATTCTCTTTCTAAATTGCAAGATCGTGGGATGTTATTTGTAGAACCAACTGTTGATGTTTACAATGGCCAAGTTATTGGCAATACATCTAAAGGTCATTCTATGGTTGTTAATCCTGTAAAAGGGAAACATCTTACCAATATGCGATCTTCAACTTCAGATATTGCTATTCAATTAACTCCAGCAGTGGAATTAACTTTAGAACGCGGATTGGAACTTATAGCTGAAGATGAGTATCTGGAAGTTACACCTAAAAATATTCGATTAAGAAAACAAAAGCAATACAATTGTTAAAATATAATTGATTTATTTGAAGGAAAGAAATGAATTACTTGAAAAAAAACAATTTATTATTTGTTAGATAACGATACGTTGTATGATAATATTTTTTTTTTTTTTAAGTATTGAGCTGGTGTTTTATAGTTTAATTTTTTTAGCCGTTTATTTTGATTATAGTCATCAATAAACTCAAGAAGTTTTTCATTAAGTTCAAATATATTTTCAAAATGATATTTTGTCAATACTTTATTTTTAATTCTTTTATTAAAGTTTTCTACCATACCATTAGTCCAATGAAGATATAAAAATTAAACTTGAAAAGCAATATTTATCAGATGAATCTCAAAAAATTTTCAAGTTGCGAAAACAAAAAGTTGAACTTCCATTTGGACATATTAAACGAAATCTTGGAGTTCAATCATTCTTGCTACGAGGGCTTGGTGGTGTTAAAGCATAGATGTCATTATTTTCAAGTTGTTTTAATATAGCCAGAATGATTACAATATTTGGGGTTATAGGACTTATTGAAAAACTTACAAGTATCTAAAATTACAGAAATACATTGTTTTGTACTCAATAACGGTATTTTATAATATTTTTTAACATTTTTAAAATTATCTACAAAATAATTTTGGATTTTGTTTTAATTTTTACTTTATTTTGTTTTTTAAAATCGGTTTTTTCTAATTACGACACAGTCTCGTAGGGGCGTGGATTGAAACCTGTTTCAATTGCTGTATCAATCTGCTCTGGTGTGTCGCCCCTCGTGCAGGGGCGTGGATTGAAAAACATGAGCAATACTTATGGATTGGCTTGTGTAAAAGGTCGCCCCTCGTGCAGGGGCGTGGATTGAAACAAATAAAATATTTTCATTGACAAAATCAAAATCGTCGCTCCCTCACACGGGAGCGTGGATTGAAACGCTGAACCCTTAAGGATTCAGTTGAAAAAGAAGGAGTCGCTCTCGCATCGTCAATGATATAATAAATTCCATAGTAAAGTCGCAAGAAAATTTCATAGCGATAAAAGTAAAAAAAATGAAGGGAAAAAAAGGCTAAAGGTGTTTAGATAGGGGATTCATTTACCAGTGAGAACATAAATTCAGAATGTAGAATAATATCAAAATAAATATAAAATGAAAAATGAAAAATTATAGTTTTTGGCAAATCAATAGCAATAGAGCACCAGAACATCAGTCACCAGAATACCAGAGTAAATTCCATTTATAATTTTTTCTTTCCCATTTCTAACTGACTTCTGAATTTTATTTACTCTATTATTCTTGGGAAAAGTGGTACTGGATCATTAATTGATTGATTTTCTAATAATTGTCCCCATTTTGTAAGTTCGTTATATTTTTCTTTTTCTATATTCAAAGGCAATATTCCTATTTGCATTCTAATTTTATCAGAAGTTTCTGGTAAAAAAGGATATATTAAAACAGAAATAATTCGTAAATTTTCTAATAAAACATAAAATACTTGATTTAATCGCTCATTTTTTTCTTCTTTATTTAATTTCCATGGAGTAGTTTTTTCAATATATTTATTATTTTCTTTTATTAAATCCCAAATAGCAACTAATGCTTCTTGAATTTCAAATTTTTCCATTAAAACAAATACTTTATTACAAATTGTTTTTGCTAAATCAATAATTTCATTATCTATTATTTCTATTTGTCCTTGTTTAGGAGTTTTAGATTTTAGATAATTTTTAACCATTGATAAAGTTCTATTTAATAAATTTCCCAAATCATTAGCCAAATCACTATTAATTCTGTTAATTAAAGATTTTCTTGTAAAAGATCCATCAGAACTAAAAGGAATCTCTTTTAAAAGAAAATATCTTATTGCATCTGAACCAAATTCATTAATCAAATCAATAGGATCTATTACATTTCCTTTTGATTTAGACATTTTTTCTTTATCCATTATCCACCAACCATGAGCAAGTATTGTTTTTGGTAAAGGTAAATCTAATGCTAAAAGTAGACAAGGCCAAATAGTACTATGAAATTTCAAAATATCTTTAGCCATAATATGCAGATTTACAGGCCAACAAGAATTAAATTTTTCTTTATCAGAAAAATAATTTATAGCAGAAATATAATTTATTAAAGCATCAAACCAAACATAAATAGTATGTTTGGGATCAAAAGAAACTGGAATACTCCATTCAACAGAAGTTCTACTAATGCTTAAATCTTTAAAATCACTTTTTAAAATATTGATAATTTCTTGTTTGCGAGATACAGGAAGAATAAAATTTTCATTTTCTTCAATGTATTTTAAAAGTATTGGGGAATATTTAGAAGTTTTGAAAAAATAACTTTCTTCTTTTATTTTTTGTAAAGGTCTTCCACAATCTGGACATTTTGTTTCTTGTGCATAAGTATCAGAAACAAAAGTTTCACAAGGAAGACAATACCAACCTTCATATTCTCCTTTATAAATATCTTCTTTTTTATAAAGAATTTCAAAAATTTTTTGTACTACATTAATATGTCGTTCTTCAGTAGTACGAATAAAATCATCATAAGAAATATTTAATTTTTCCCAAAGTTTTTTATATTGTTCAACCATTTCATTTGCTAAATCTTGTGGAGATAAATTTTTTTCACAAGCTGCTTTAGCAATTTTACTTCCATGTTCATCAGTTCCAGTTAAAAAAAATACTTTTTCTCCTTTTAATTTTTTAAAACGAGCCAAACAATCAGCTATTACTGTAGAATAACTATGTCCTAAGTGTGGCTTTGCATTAACATAATAAAGTGGAGTAGTAATATAAAATGTTTTTTCCATTAATAAACTCCTATAATAAAATTACTTAATTTTTTTAAAAAAAGGGGAAAAATTCAAAACAATGAAAAAATTGAAAATTGAAAATTTTCTACACAATAATACCACCCCTTCGGGGTTAGGATTATCAGTAAAACCATTTGCATTTATTTCAAATTAAAAATTGAAAAATGAAAATTTGTTTTGGATTTCGTATTTTTAATCCAGTAATTTTGCAGCAATTTCTGCTAATTGGGATCTTTCTCCTTTAACAAGCGTAATATGTCCAAATATTTCTGATCCTTTAAATCTTTCAATTAAATAAGTTAAGCCATTACTGCTTGAATCAAGGTATGGATTATCAATTTGATAATGATCCCCAGTAATAACAATTTTGGTGCCAATTCCTGCTCTTGTAATAATTGTTTTTATTTCGTGTGGACTTAAATTTTGTGCTTCATCAACAATGATAAATTGATTTGGAATAGATCTGCCTCGAATATATGAAAGTGCCTCTAATTCAACTATTTTATTATGAATTAAAGATTCTAAACTTAAATTTGAAGATTGTTTTTTGTTCTGTAAAGAAAATAAAAACGATAGATTATCAGATATTGGTTGCATTCTTGGCATAAGCTTTGCATCTATATCCCCAGGTAAAAAACCAATATCTTTACCAACAGGAATAATTGGTCTCGTTACCAAAAGTTTTTGATATTCCTTATTTTTAATTACCTTTGTTAAGCCAGCAGCAAGGGCAAGCAGAGTTTTTCCTGTTCCAGCAATACCAATCAATGTTACAAGTTGAAGTTTATTATCTAAAAGCATATCTATAGCAAACTGCTGTTCTTTATTATGTGCTTTTATTCCGAATAGATCAACATTATTAGCTGATTTAAGAGGAAAAATTGCTTTTTCTTTAAGATTATAACGACCAAGTTTAAAATTAGATGGATTAGATTTGTCAATAAGCGTAATATTTTGATTTGCTTCAAAAGAGGTATCTATTTTTAATCGGTTATCAGTATAAAATTTATTTATAGTTGTTGAATCTGTTTCTAAAATAGTTGTTCCTGTATAAAATTTATCAACATCAACCTTATTTCTTTCATAATCCTGACAAAATAAACCAAGGGCATCTGCCTTTATTCTCATGGTAATATCTTTACTTACAAGGATAACAGGATTATTTTTGATTTTTTTTAAATGAATAGCTAAGGATAATATTTGATTATCTACTTTTTGCGAATTTAAACCTGTTGGAAAAGCATTGGGTAGAATAGAAGGAGGAATCTCTATTCGTAATAATCCATTATTTTTTAATTTTACTCCATCTAATAAAGAATGTTTTTTTCTTAATTCATCTAAAACTCTGGCAACATGTCTGGAATTTTTGCCAATTTCATCAATTCGCTTTTTTTGATTATCTATTTCTTCTACTACACATAAGGGGATTATTACTTCATTATCTTCAAAGACAAATATGGAGTTTGGGTCATGAAGCAGAACATTGGTATCCAAAACAAATGTTTTCATATTATACCTCCAACAAATATTACATTAATTACTTTTTGTTTTTGTATTCTTGTGTAATTTAACTTGCATATGTTTTATTTTATATCACACAACATATCGTTAATCAACACTTAACTCTATTTATAGGTATATTTTTAAAGAGACATTTACATGAGTTATATATAATTTTGTTTTTTTTATACCAAATAGTATATGATATTTTTTTTATTCTATTAACTGTTTTTTGTATTTATATATCTTATAATCTACTTTGTCAAGTTAATAAAAGATGATTATGAGTTTTCACATAGTTTATCGTTCTATTGGTTTTACTATCTTTAAGGAATCACTTCTACAATATATGTAAAGTCTTCTAATTGATTTTTGCTTTTTGGTCTTTCTCTCCAAAGTTTAACATAAATGCAGGTATAAATATCCTTTTTCAATAACTTTATTCTACCTTTTGGATCTGCAGGGCTCAAGTTATTTGTTCCATACCGTCCTTTATGAAAAAATCCTGAATTGCTATAGACAGAGTTTATTATATTTTCTGGCATGATGGATGGACTAATATTTGACGAGCGAGATATATCTACATTTGCATAAAACAGACCTGCATCATAAGCATTTACCATCCATATTCTAACAATTCCAGGATAGTCTGGATAAGAATATAAATCCTCAAACCAACGAACTGCATCCTCGCCCTTATATATCTCTTTAATAACCTTATTGGAATACTCTACTTTAGGATTTAGACAGTTAATCATAAGTGGTGTTACATGATTTGCACAACTACAGATGATCAAAAGATAGGGGTTGGATATATAGAATTGAGCACTATCTTGCCAATTAATACAAGGAGAAATTGCTCTATAGATTTTGTCGTGAGGGACTTTTAATGGGTGGTACTTAGGAGAAAATATCCCAAGAAATGAATATTCCTTTGTTTTTTGGATTCTAAAATCTGCAATCTCTTTTAAACTCATGCCGTTCAAACAAGTTTTGAAATTAATTTCAATTGTTCTCTTGTCATTTGGTTTAGCTTTTTGACTTTTTCTGCCTTCTGTAAAAAACTTTAGAGACATTTCTATCTGATCTTCTATAAGTGTATGACCTATTCCTGGATACTCATTAAAAACCACAGAAATGTTTAGATTTTTACAAGCTTCAGTGAATCGGCTGACATTCTCTTTTCTATCCATAATATCTTTTCCACCAATGGTAAGAAGAAATTTTACAGGTATCCATTTTTCTGGAAGGGTAACACCACCAAGTGCATGGGCAGCAACAGCTTTACACATTTCAGGTTTCCATAAAGCAAAACGATGGGCAAACTGGGCCCCTGCAGAAAAACCAAAAAGATACAGCTCATTTTTTGAAATTTTAACCTTTTTTCCTACCTCATCAATTATTTTAAGCAAAACATTTCCTGACCAAATATTTGGGTATTGATAACTTTTTCTTTTTTCCCAATCTTCTCGATTGAATTGAAAGCTTGGAGATATAATAACAAACCCATTTTCCTCAGAAAATTTTGCCCACCTTGGACTGATAAATTGTATTCCACTTCCACTAAGTCCTGGAAAAGCTATTAAAACAGGCATCCTTTTGAATGATGCTATTTTTGGAATATAGTAAAAAAATTATAATTTTCTATTTGTTGGATTAGATGTTTTAATAATACCTCTTCTTGTTTCGGCAAAAAGAGTTCCTGCAAATAATAGAAAAATAATACAAATTATTTTTTTCATTTTATTATTCCTCAGGTAAAATAATAATTTCTACCCTTCTATTCTTCTGTTTATTTGAAGATACGGGCATTGTCTCTCCATAACCAATTGATGAAATTCTATCTTGTGAAATATTGTACTTTTTGATAAACCAAAAAGTAATATCACCAGCTCTTTTTTCTGAAAGTATTTTGTTTTCTAAAGATGTCGGCATATTATCTGTATGTCCCTCAATTTGTATTTTTGCATTTGGGTATTTCTTGATAATTTCTACTGCTTCATTTAATATTTTAATAGAACCTTTTTTTGCTTTTGTTTTACCTAAATCAAAGTATACAGTGTAACAAAACCTTTCAGGCATAACACACTTTTTAGTGTTTGCTTGGAAGGAAGATAGTCCATAAATGTTATCATTTGCCTGTATAAAGAGCATACCATCAGATAATGAAGGGGAGTTGAGGGTTGATGGAGCCTTCTCTGTCTCATAGCTCCATATCAGCCTTCCTGTTTTTGTTTCTAAAGCCTCAACACCATTATTAGTGGTAACAAAGATAAGGTCATTAGCCACACAAGGAGAAGAATATAAAGGGTCTCGACCAATATAGTGTTTCCAAAATAATTTGCCAGTTTTAGTATCTAAGGCATAAAGGTTCATATCACTTGAAGCAATAAAGACTGTGCCATTAGCAACTACAGGTGATGACTTAATTGCACCTTCACTTTTTACCTGCCAAAGAATCTTTCCTGTTTCGCTATCTAATCCATAGAGATTACCATTTTCAGAGCCAATATAAACTACTCCTGAACTCACAGTTGGAGAAGACTCTATTCCTTCTCCAACCCTTGTTATCCATTTTATAGAAGTACCATCTGCTTTGATTGCGTAGACACAGCCATCAATCGAAGCAGAATAGATTGTATTGTTATAAAAGGCAGGAGAAGATGTAATTTTAGAGTCATTTCGCCATCCACTCGTTTTATATCTCCAGATCAACCTTCCATTCTTATCTAAGGCATAGAGATAGCCATCAAACGAGGCAAAATAGACCATTTTATCGGTAACGCAGGGAGAAGAATTTATAACCCCTTCTGTCTTATATCTCCATCTCACTTTACCATTTTTAAGGTCTAAAGCATAGATAGAGTAATTACTTGCTCCAACATAGAACATATCTTTATCTATGGCAGGAGAAGAGGAGATATAATCATCAAGACTTACTTCCCATATAGTCTGACCAGTATTACAGTCTAAGGAATAGACCCTTTCAGCTGCACCTACATAGAGTATTCCATTTGCTATGACCTGAGAGAAGGATGCAGCTTCTATATTATGCCTCCATTTCAAACCCAAAGGGAGATGAATAGTTTCTGAAGTAGCTCCACTATGGCAAGAATTCTTTAAAAACTGTTTCCAGTCAAAAACAATAGATTTTTCTTTTTCTTCTGCCTGAACAATAAAGTTAGCATTATCTTCTTCAACGCCATCTCCAATAAAGTCTAAAAGATCTTGAGGGCTAATCTCAGAAATTTCCTCCTTGACAACAAATCTGAGACGAAAAGATAGGCTTTCCTTTATCTTTGTGCAGTCATAAATAAATAATTCCCATCCATTCCAGACAATCTTCTTAGATGGAAAAAAACCTGAGATCTTTTTAACTATAGAGTTTTTTGGTATAGCTATAATGCGTATATTTTTATCCGTAATCTCTGAAGGAGTAACATTAATTCCCAGTTGCTGTTCTACATCCTTTTTAATTTGAGAGAGCGTATGTAAAAGTGGCAACCTCTTTGTCTTAAAGCTTATCCAGTAGGAGAAAGGTTCTCCTGAAATACCATCAGTCTTCAAAGTAAAGTAGACATTTTCATAGGTTGCACCCCGCCATTCGTCTTTTCTTGTTGCAAAATCATAAACTTTTATATTTTCACTAACCTCAATATCGTAAATATCTTTCTCTGAGTAAAGACTTGGCGTGCAAAAAAAAATTTTATCAGAGTTCTCACAAAAAACTACTTTACCTAATGATATAATCTTAATATAATCTGTATGAAACTCATAGAGAGTGATAAATTCAATATAACGGTTTGAAACTATAATTTCTTCAGAATAAGCTGTCAAGACTAACAACACTATCCCCAAGATAATGAATATTTTTTTCATTTTTTTTCCATAAAACAATTTATCACATAAACCACATCATTTCCTGATATTATAAACAATAATATTCTTGTAAAGCCATTACTTCCAAATCTTCTTTTTGTAATATTTTTAAAGCATCTACTAATGCTTTTGCTCCAGTAATAGTAGTGACATAAGTAAGATTATTTAAAATAGTTTGTCTTCTTATTTTAAATTCATCAGTTTTAGGACCTTTTCCTATTGGTGTATTAATTACAAAATCTATTTGATTATTTTTCATATAATCAATAACATTAGGATGTCCTTCTTGAATTTTTGCAATAGTTTTAACTAAAATATTATGTTGTTTTAAAAAATTGGCTGTTCCTTCAGTGGAAAATAAATTATAATTTAGATTTTTTAATTCTTTTGCTATATTTATTACTTTTGATTTATCTTTATCTGCTACAGAAATAAATACATTTCCTTTAAGAGGTAATTTAGAACCAGCAGCTAATAATGCTTTAGCAAAAGATTTATTAACATTTTTATCAATTCCCATAACTTCGCCAGTAGAACGCATTTCAGGTCCTAATATAATATCAACATTAGAAAATTTAATAAATGGCATTACAACTTCTTTGGTAGAATAATATGAAGGAATTACTTCTTTAATTCCCAAATCTTTTATTTTTTTTCCTACCATTAACCAAGTTGCTATTTTTGCCCATTGAATATTTGTAGCTTTAGAAACAAAAGGAATAGTTCTTGATGCTCGTGGATTTACTTCTAATACATAAACAATATTATCTTTAATTGCATATTGAATATTAATTAATCCAATTATATTTAAAGCCAAAGTTAATTTAACAGTATTTTGTTTTATTTCTTCAATAATTTCTTTTTTAATAGAAAAAGGAGGTAAAATACAAGCACTATCTCCAGAATGAATACCAGCTTCTTCTATATGTTCCATAATTCCAGCAATAACTACTTCTTCTCCATCTGATATTGCATCAACATCAAGTTCTATAGCATCTTCTAAAAAACGATCTATTAAAATTGGATGTTCAGAAGAAGCTTTTACAGCAAAATGAATGTAATTAAATAAATTTTTGTCATCATAAACTATTTCCATTGCTCTACCACCTAAAACATAAGAAGGTCTTACCAAAATTGGATATTTTAAATTTTTCACTACATTGATTGCTTCTTCATAAGAAAAAGCAGTTCCACTTTCAGGTTGTTTCAAATTAAGTTTATGAATAATTTCATTAAATTTTTTTCTATCTTCAGCAATATCAATATTTTCTGGAGTGGTTCCTATGATTTTAACTCCATTTTTTTTTAGTGCTAAAGATAATTTTAAAGGAGTTTGTCCTCCAAATTGAACAATAACACCATCTGGATTTTCTTTTTCAACAATATCCAAAATATTTTCTAAAGCAATTGGTTCAAAATATAATTTATCTGAAGTATCATAATCTGTACTTACAGTTTCTGGATTACTGTTTATCATAATTGTTTCATAACCAATTTCTTTTAAAGCAAATGCTGCATGAACACAACAATAATCAAATTCAATTCCTTGTCCAATTCTATTAGGACCTGCTCCTAAAATTACTATTTTTTTCTTATTAGAAACTTGAACTTCATCTTCTTGTTCATAAGTAGAATAATAATAAGGAGTATATGCTGGAAATTCTGCAGCACAAGTATCAACTAATTTAAAAGTAGGTAGGATATTTAATTTTTTTCTTAAATTTCTAATTTCTATTTCTGTTTTATTTAAAAAATTTGCTATTTGACAATCAGAAAAACCCATTTTTTTTGCTTTTTCTAAAATAGATTTTATTTCATTTTCAGAATTACAAAAATTAATTTTTTTTATTTCATTTTCAAAATTAACAATTTCTTGAATGTTAAAAAGAAACCATTTATCTATTTTTGTTAAATCTGCAATTTTTTCAAGAGAAAAATTATTTTCGAAAGCATATTTAATATAAAAAATTCTATCGGGATTTGGTATTTTTAATTTTTCAATAATTAAATTTTTATCTATTTCATTTTTTTCGTTTATTTCTAATCCAGATTGTCCTTGTTCTAAAGATCTAATACCTTTTTGTAAGGCTTCTTTAAATGTCCGTCCTATTGCCATTACTTCTCCAACAGATTTCATTTGTGTAGTAAGAGTTGGTTCAGCATCTGGAAATTTTTCAAATGTCCAACGAGGAATTTTAACTACTACATAATCTATACTTGGTTCAAAACAAGATGGAGTTTTTTTTGTAATATCATTAGGAATTTCTTCAAGTGTATATCCTACAGCTAATTTTGCAGCAATTTTAGCAATAGGAAAACCAGTTGCTTTTGAAGCTAAAGCAGAACTACGAGATACTCTTGGATTCATTTCTATTACAACCATTCGACCATTTATTGGATTTATAGCAAATTGAATATTAGAGCCACCAGTGCTTACTCCAATTTCTTTCATAATAGCAATTGATGCATTTCTCATATTTTGATATTCTTTATCAGTAAGAGTTTGAGATGGAGCCACTGTAATACTATCACCAGTATGAATACCCATAGCATCAAAGTTTTCAATAGAACAAACAATTACTACATTATCATTTTTATCTCTCATTACTTCTAATTCATATTCTTTCCAACCAATTACCGATTCTTCTATTAATATTTCAGAAATAGGACTTTGAGATAATCCAAAATTAGCTAATGCTTTAAATTCATCCAAATTATAAGCAATACTACTACCTGATCCTCCTAATGTAAATGCAGGTCTTATAATTACTGGAAAGCCTATTTTAATGGCTATTTCAATAGCTTCATCTAAATTATGAGCACAATCACTTTGTGGTAAATCTAAATTGATATTTTGCATTGCTTGTTTAAATAAATTTCTATTTTCAGCTTTTTCAATAATTGTTAAATTAGCACCTATCATTTCTACACCATATTTATCTAAAATTCCAGCTTTAGCTAATTCTACTGCTATATTTAAACCTGTTTGTCCTCCAAGAGTAGGTAAAATTGCATCTGGTCTTTCTTTTGCAATAATTTTTTCTATAGTTTGTATATTTATTGGTTCTATATAAGTTTTATCTGCTATTTGAGGATCAGTCATAATAGTAGCTGGATTTGAATTAATTAAAATAATTTCATATCCATCTTCTTTTAAAACTTTACAAGATTGAGTTCCAGAATAATCAAATTCACAAGCTTGTCCAATGACAATAGGCCCAGATCCAATAATTAAAATTTTTTTAATATCTGTTCTTTTAGGCATATTTTCTCCATTAAATATTAATTTATAATTAAATGTTTTTAATTATTTTATTAAATTTTTAGAATTGTCAACTTATTTAAAAAATTTTTAATTTTAAAAATTTTGCTTTGGTATTGTCAAAAATAATATGAAAGAATATGATAAAAAAAACAGGAAATTTATTTAATTTTTCAGGAGATTTTTTTAAAAAATAAACAAAATTTAATATTTTCATATTTAGTAAAATTAACAATTTTAAAATAGAAAT
>JBDRGX010000104.1:0-18887 GCA_043817485.1 bacterium | reverse complement strand
GAAGATGCAATTACAACTAATATTATAAATAAAAAATAAAAAATTCCTAAATCAATAAACATATTTTTCATAAAAGGAATTACTATTTTTGTAGTATAATTATGAGTTAAAAAAGAATGATAATTTGAATCTAAAACTGTTTGTCCACTAAGAAATGCTATATTAGGTGGATAATAAAAAAAATATAAAGCTATTATAATTCCTAAAATACATTGACCTATTAATTTATATCTAACAATTAATCCTTTAGAATTTTTATTTTTTAATTTAAGATAATCATCAATAAATCCTAATCCACCTAACCATAAAAGAGAAAAAAGACAAACCCAAATATATCTATTAGATAAATTAGCCCAACAAAGAGTAGAAAAAAATACTCCAAAAATAATAAGTAGACCACCCATAGTAGGTGTGTCACATTTAGTTTTATGAGAACTAGGTGCATTTTCATTAATTACTTGTTTGATTTGAAATTGTTTTAACCATTTAATTAATGGTTTTCCAATAAAAAGAGTAATCAATAAACTTGTTAAAGCTACTAACATCGCTCTAAAAGTAATGTAACGAAAAATATTAAAACAAGAGATATAATTATGAAGCGAATATAAGATAGAATAAAGCATTTTGTTTTTCCTATTTATTTTTTATAAATTTCTAAAATTTCTTCCATTTCCATTCCTCGAGATCCTTTGATTAAAACTACATCATTAGATTTTAGAATTGTTTTTAATTTTTTTACAATTTGTTTATTTTCTAAAAAAGAAAAAAATTGTTTTTTACTTTTTTTAAAGCATTTTTCAGTAATAGCATAAAATTCTTTACCTTTAGTAAGAATTATATCAATATTTAAAGAAGCAACCAAATTTCCTATTTCTTCATGAAATTTTTTAGATTTTTTACCTAATTCTAACATATCTCCCAATATAGCAATTTTTCTTTTTTTAGAATCAAAATTATCTAAAGTTAATAAAGCTTCTTTCATAGAACTTGGATTAGCATTATAACAATCATTCAAAAAAGTTATTTTTTTAAATTTAATTACTTCCATTCTATAACAAGGGGCTTGAAATTGACTTAATTTATTTTTTATATTTTCTAAACTTACTTTTAAAGCAATTCCTACTGATGCACTAGCTAAAGCATTTAAAATATTATGCTTTCCTAATATAGGTAAAGCAATTTCAATTTTTTTACTTTTGTATTTTAAAACAAATTCATAACCATTTTCTTTTTTATTAATTATTTTTTCTGCTTTTACCATTGCTTTATTATTTAATCCAAAATTCATTACAAATGCTTTTGTTTTATTTTTCATTGCTTCAACATATTTATCATCATTATTAAGAATTATTATATTTTTTTCTTTTAATGATTCAGGTAATTCAGATTTGGCTTTAGCAATATTTTTTATAGTTTTTAAAAATTCAAGATGTGCTAATCCAACATTAGTCACAACTCCTATTGTTGGTTTTAAAATTTTACAAAGAAGTTTAATTTCACCTATTCCACTCATTCCTAATTCAAAAACACCTATTTCATGAAAGGGGTTCATTTCTAAAATAGAAAGAGGTACTCCAATATGATTATTAAAATTACCTTTATTTTTAAATGTTTTGTATTTGCTTTCTAATATTGATGCTGTCATTTCTTTAGTGGTTGTTTTTCCATTACTACCAGTGATAGCAATTATTGGACACTTAATTTTTTTTCTAATATGATGAGCAATATCTTGTAAAGCTTTAAGCGTATTTTTTACTTTAATAATAATAATTTCTGCTTGTATATTTTCTTTATTTATATTAGAAACAATAATTCCTAAAACACCTTTTTTTATAACATCTAAAATAAAATCATGTCCATCAAAAAAATTTCCTTTAATTGCAATAAAAAAAGCATTGTTAGGAATATTTCGAGAATCAATAGAAATATGAGAAACAACAGTTTTTTTATCACCTTGAATTAAAATACCATTTGTTGCTAATAATATTTCTTTTACAGTTAAAGGAAACAAATTATTTTACCTCATTATAATAATAATTTTTTTACAACTGCTTGATCGCTAAAATTTTTTTTTTGCTGTCCTATGATTTGATAATTTTCATGACCTTTCCCAGATATAATTACTGCATCATCTTCATTTGCTAAAGATAAAGCTTTTTTTATAGCTTCTTCTCGATCAATTATTTTTAAAACATTACTTTTTTTATTTTTTTTCATAAAACCTATTTCTATATCAAGAATTATTTTTACAGGATTTTCATCTCTTGGATTATCAGAAGTAATAATTGAATAATCTGCTAATTCTGCTGCTATTTCGCCCATTAATGGTCTTTTGCCACGATCTCTATTTCCTCCACATCCAAAAACAAGAATAATTTTTCCTTTAATTAATTTTTTTGTAGAAATAAGTAATCGCTCTAAAGCATCTGGAGTATGAGCATAATCTACTATTACAAGAATTTTTTGTTTATTATTAATTTTTTCAAATCTACCCAATATTCCTTTAAAATCATATAATCCTTTTTTTATTGCTTCTTTGTCTATATTTTGAGAAATTGCAATACCTATACTTGCTAAAGCATTATAAACATTAAAATCTCCACTAATATTTAATTTTATAACATCATTAAAAGAAGGTGTTATTAATTGAAAAACAATTTCTTTTGAATTTATATTTATATTTTTTGCTTGAATTTCTGCTTTATTATTAATTCCAAAAGTTATTATATTTGCTTTAGTATTTTTTTTAATTTTATCTGCATAAGGATCATCTTGGTTTATAATAGCATAAGAATTATTAGTAATAAGATCTGTGAATAATTTAAGTTTTGCTTGAAAATATTCATCTAAGGTATGATGAAAATCAAGATGATCTTGTGTTAAATTAGTAAAACACGCTGTATTAAAATTAATTTGAGAAACTCTATTTAAAGATAAAGCATGAGAAGAAACTTCTAATATTGCATATTCTGAATTTGAATCTACTATTTCTTTAAGAGTTCTATGAAGTTCATCTGGTTCAGGAGTAGTAGCAGAAGCAGGTTTTATTTCAGAATTTATTTTATTTCCAACAGTGCTTAAAAGTCCACATTTTTTACCAAATGCACTTAAAATAGATTCTGTCATCCAACAAGTAGTACTTTTTCCATTAGTTCCAGTAACTCCAATAATTTTTAATTTAGAAGATGGATTTCCATAAAACTTAGAAGATAATTTTGATAATACAAGTCGTGTATCTTTTACTTTAATAATAGGAATAGAATATATATTATTTATTTTTTTTTCTACAATAATACAGGAAGCTCCTTTTTTAATTGCTTCTTCAATATATAAATGTCCATTAGTTTTAGTTCCAGAAAGACAAATAAAAATTTCGCCTTTTTTGAAAAATCTTGTATCCCATGATAACCCAGATATTTCAATTATATCATAAATTTCTTTTTCTTGATTTATTTCTGAAAGTAAATAATTTAGTTTCATTTTAAACTCACAGATGGTATTATTTTTAAATGTTTTAAACTTTCATAAGCAATATTTTTAAAAGATGGTGCTCCCACTTCCCCTCCATAATAAGCTCCTTTAGGTTCATCTACTACTACTAAAATAACAAGTTGAGGATCATTAGATGGCACATATCCAATAAAAGAAGAAATATATTTGTTGTTAGAATAAGTTCCAGTATTAGGATCTATTTTTTGAGAAGTACCTGTTTTTCCAGCAACGCTATAATATTTAAGAGATGCTTTTGTTCCAGTCCCAGAAATAACTACTTCTTGAAGAATTTTGTTAATAGCATTTATTGTTTGTGAAGAAAGTATTTGTTTTTCTACTTGTTTTTCTTGTTTTTGTTGAACAAATTCTTTTATTATATGGTTTTCATTATCTAAAACAGATTCTACTAAATAAGGTTCTTTTAAAATTCCATTATTAGCCAAAATAGAAGTAGCTTTTATTAATTGAATTCCAGTTATTCCTATTTCTTGTCCAATAGAAATAGCACTAATAGAATATGAAGACCAATTATTTGGTTTTCTTAAAACACCAGACATTTCACCTGGAAGAAGTAAATTAGTTTTTTGTCCAAAACCAAAATTAAAAAAACAATTATATAATTTTTCTTTTCCTAATTTTGTTCCTATTTTAACCATTCCAATATTACTTGAATAAGCTAAAACTTGTGTAAATGTAAGCCAGCTATATTTTTTGCCATGGTCATGAATTTTATGTCGACCAATTGAATAAACACCATTTTCACAAAATATTTTTTCTTCAGGTGTAAATATTTTTTCATTAAGAGCAGATGCAGCTAAAAACATTTTCATAGTAGAACCAGGTTCAAATATATCTATTATTGCTCTATTTTTCCATGTATAAGCAGGATAAAAATTTGAATTATTCGGATCAAAATTAGGTCTATTGGATATAGCTAAAATTTTTCCACTTTTTGGATCCATTACAATAACAAAAGCTGAATTAGGTTTAAATTTTTCCCAAATAACATCTAATTCACTTTCTACAATATATTGAATTACAAGATCTATAGTTAATTTTAAACTATAACCACCTTCTGGATTTTTACTTTTACATTTACTTGGAATAAAATATTGATTTTGAGCATCTTTTTCCATTATCATCCAACCAGGTATTCCTTTTATATAAGAATCTAAACTTTTTTCTATACCACTTAATCCTTTATTATCTATATCTACAAATCCTAATATATGACAAGCTAATGTTTTATGAGGATAAACTCTTTGAGTTTCTTTAACAAAATGTAATCCTTTTATTTTTAAATTTTGAATATTGTTTTCTGTATCTTTATTTAATTTTCTTTTTATCCAAACAAATTTTTTTTTAGGCTGATTAATTTTTTTGTAAATACAAGAAAAAGATTCGTTTATTAAAGGAGCTAAATTATAAGCAGTTGTTTTTTTATTTTTTATTTCTGAAGGAATTGCAAATAATGAATTTGCTTTTGTATTTAAAACTAAAGGATTCATATTGCAATCATAAATAATTCCTCTATCAGGTTCTATTGTAATTTTAGCATGATGTTGTTTATTAACAATTTTTTGAAAAGCTTTATGTTTTAAAATTTGAATTGAAAATAAGCGATAAAGAATTAAACATAAAATAATTGTAAATGGAATAAATATTATAAAAATACGAATTTTATAAAATTTAGTAATAGCATTCACAAATTATGTTTCTCCAAAATAAAATTATTTAGTTAACAAATTTTTCAAAAAAATCTTTTACTGTTAACAAAATTATTTCTTCTTCATTACTTCTGATTAAATCACATTTTTCTTTTGCATCTTTTTCTATTTGATTTGGAGATTTTAATTTTATTACTTTAAGTTTTAAATAATTTTCTATTTCTTTTGTTTCTTTATACATTTTTTTTACTTTAACTAATTCATAACCTTGTTGATATATATCACTACCTTGTTTTATATAAAAAAGAGTAAAAAAAAGAACAATAATAAACCATGGTAAAAAATACCAATTATTTTTTCTTTTAGATTTTCTATTTTTTGTAGAATATTTTTTCAAACTATAATCCTTTTTAAAATTAGCATTTACAATTATTATTCCATATTTATTAATTGATCTGCTAATTCAGCATAATTTTCTTCTGCTTCTTTTGAATATTTTTGCCAAATTGTCATATTCCAAATTTCGATTCGTTCATCAACGCCAATTACAGATACTTCTTTTTCTAATTCAGCATATTTTTTAAGATGAGATGGGATTAAAAATCTTCCTTGAGTATCTAATTGAAATTCATAAGCACTTGAAATAAAAGTTCTTTTAATTTTTTGAGCATCTTTTTTAAAAACAGATAAATTTTTAAGTTTTTTAATTAAATTATTCCATTCAGGCAAAGAATAAAGAAATAAACATTTTTCAAAACCTTTTGCTAAAATTACTTTATCTTTATCTAAAATTTTTCTAAATTTTGCTGGAAGAATAATTCTATCTTTTGAATCAATTGTATGTGCAAATTCTCCGATAAACATATTTATCCTTTTTTATATATAAAAAGCATTGCTCCACTTTACTCCACTAAGTTTCACAAAATTACTCTATAATACAAAATGTCCCAATTATGTCAAGAAAAAAAATAAAATTATTTTAAATTATTTTAAATTATTTTAGAAATGCAAAGTTTTTAAGATAGGTATTATAATAGTTAAAGTAATTCAATTAAGAATGGCTTTAATTTAACACCATGTGAATGATAGTCTTTGAGAAAAATCTTGACAAAAAATGGCTTCATATTATAAAAATAAAAAAAATATTTTATGACACTATAATTAAATTAGGATTTTTATATGAATTTAATAAGCACAAAATTTAAAACTTTAAAAAAAAATAATCAGAAAGCATTTATTGTTTATTTAACAGTCGGCTATCCAGATATAGAAACTACTAAAGAACTTATTTTAAAACTTGCTCAAGAAGGTGTAGATATTATTGAATTAGGAGTACCATTTTCTGATCCATTAGCAGATGGTCCTATAATTCAAAAATCTTTTCAAGAAGCTTTGAAAAATAAAATAAACTTAGAATCTGTTATAAATTTAGTAAAAGATATTAGAAATAAAGTCAAAATACCTTTAATCATTATGTCATATTATAATCCAATTTATAAATTTGGTCTTGAAAATTTTTTTATTCATGCAACAAAAGTAGGTGTTGATGGACTTATTATTCCTGATCTTCCTTGCGAAGAAATTTTGCCAATTAAAAGAATAAATTCTTTAAAAAAAATAGATTTAATATCTTTTATTTCTCCAACTACACAAGATGAAAGAATTGATTTTATAGTGAAACACACGCAAGGTTTTGTATATTATCTTAGCATTACTGGAGTTACTGGATTAAGAAATACTTTAGATGAAAAAATAAAAAATTCTATTGAAAAAATAAAAAAACATACTTCTTTGCCAGTTTGTGTAGGTTTTGGAATTTCAAATTCTAATCAAGTAAAAAAAATTATTTCTTATGCTGATGGTTTTATTATTGGAAGTGCTATTATTAAAATTATTGAAGATGAAAAAAATAAAAAAGAAATGATTGAAAAAGTTTTAAATTTTGTTAAAGATATTCGTTCTAATTTAAAATAAATTTTAACCATTCCAAAAAATTTTAAAAAATAAAAATATGAATAAAGATAAAAAAATAAAAAATTTAAATGAGCATATTTCTACTTTAAAAAAATTAATTAAAATAAATAGTATTATCAATTCAACTTTAGATATGGATGTATTATTAAATACAATTATGAAACAAGTAAATGATTTACTTAAAGCAGAAAGAAGTTCTCTTTATTTAATAAACCCCAAATCTAAAAAATTAATATTTAAAATTGCTACAGGAGATGAAGAAAATAAAGTAAAACAAATTACAATAAAAAAAGGTGAGGGTTTTGTTAGTTGGGTTATTTTACACAATAAACCTTTACTTATTCAAGATGTTAAAAATGATAAAAGATGGTGTGAAAAAGTAGACAATATAAGTAATTTTACAACAAAATCATTAATTTGTGTTCCTTTGAAAAAAGGGGAAAAAATTATTGGGGCTTTGCAAGTATTAAATAAACTTAACAATATGCTTTTTCAAAAAAAAGATCTTCAATTATTATTAGATTTATCTGAACAAGTACAAGTTGCTATAAATAATGCAAATTTATATGAAGATTTAGAAAAATTACTGATAAATACCATAAAGTCTTTAATATTTGCTATTGAAGCAAAAGATCCTTATACTCATGGTCATTCAGAAAGAGTTGCTAAAATAAGTAAATTGATTGGAGATAAATTTTTTTTATCTCCTTTAAAACAAAAAGACTTGAGATTAATATCATTATTACATGATATTGGCAAAATAGGAATTACAGAAAAAATATTAAATTCTACAAATAAATTGAGTGATAAAGAAAGATTAAAAATACAATCTCATTCTTTAATTGGAAATAAAATATTATTACCCATTAAAGAATTAAGTAAAATTCTTCCATCTATAAAATATCATCATGAACAATTTGATGGAAAAGGTTATCCAAATGGATTAAAAAAAGAAAAAATTCCTTTGTTTAGCCGTATTATTGCTGTAAGTGATGCTTTTGATGCAATGACTTCTGATAGATCGTATAGAAAAGCTTTAAAAATAGAAGAAGCAATAAAAGAAATTAATGAACAATCAGGAAAACATTTTGATCCAAAAATAGTGAAATGTTTTAATGATATAATAGAAAGCAAAAAAGATAAAAAAAAATTATTCGAAATAATGGAAAAAACTTGACATTAGTAAAATTTTGATAATATTTGTGTTTCTCAAAAAAAGGATATTTTGTAATGAATTTAGTTATTGGTACTTATAATTTTGGAAAAATAAAAGAGATAGAAAATCTTTTACAAAATTTGGATATAAATTTTTTTTCATTAAAAGATGTTAATGTAAATAAAAAAATTGATGAAAATGGAAATTCTTATAAAGAAAATGCAATTAAAAAAGCTTTAGAAATTTGCAAATTATGTAATAAAACAGTTTTAGCAGAAGATTCTGGATTAGAAGTAGATTTTTTAAATGGGGAACCAGGAATTTATTCTGCTCGTTTAGCTTCAGATGATGAAAAAAGAAATAATAAAATTTTAGAATTTTTGAAAAAAGTCCCTTTTGAAAAAAGAAAAGCAAGATTTGTTTCTGTTGTTGCATTAGCACAACCGAATAAAAAAGTAATTACAAGAACTGGAATTTGTAAAGGATTTATTGCTACTGAAATACAAGGAACACATGGTTTTGGATTTGATCCTATATTTATTATTCCAAAATATAATAAATCATTCGGTGAATTAGGTTCTGAAATTAAAAATAAAATAAGTCATCGTGCTCAATCTTTAATGAAAATAAAAATAGTATTAGAAAAAATATTAATCGGGGCGTAGCGCAGTCTGGTTTAGCGCGTGTGGTTTGGGACCACAAGGCCGGAGGTTCGAATCCTCTCGCCCCGACCAAAAATGTATATTAAACCATTTGTTAATATATAAGTTATGTGAAATTTTAAACCCCATCTTTAAAAAAATTTTATAAAAAAACAAAAATAAAAATTAATTCTTATAAGGAGCAAAAATGTTTAAAAAAACTTTTTTAAGTTATTTTATTTTGTTATGTGTAATAACAATGAATATAAGTTATGGAAAAGTGAAAGTTGTTGATACTATAAATCTTATTCCTAATGGAAATAAAGTAAATGGATTAGGTCCAAGTGCCTTATGTGTATTAGGAACTAAGGTATATGTGGCTAATGAATGGAGTGATAGTGTTTCAATAATAGATACAGGAAATAACAATTCAGTATATTGGGATGGCAGAGATAATTTAGGAAAAGAAGTCAGCTCGGGAATGTTTTTTATGAAACCATTGTAAACAACCAAGCACAAAATTGTAAAAAAATGTTGATGCTGAAATAAAAGAAAATTCGAAATTCGAATATCGAAATCTGAAACAAATTCGAATGTTCAAAATACAAATGTTCAAAACAAAAAAATAGGAAAATTCAAGATGGTTTTATCTTTGTAGGGGCAATTCATGAATTGCCCTTACATACAGGGACACGGCGTTCGCCCCATAGGAACGAAATATTGATAAAAACGAAACTTTTATCATAGAAGGAGAAAATTAATAATGAAAAAAATAATAATAATTTTAGGATTATTTTTTTTAAGTTTTGTCATATCTTTTGCTATTGATTATTATCCCTTAAATCCTGCAATAAAATGGACATATAAAGTTCATCAATGGGATGCAGATGATAATTATAAAATACAATTTGCAGAAAGACAAATTAAAAATACATTGCAAAAAAAAAACAGAAATATCCCCTGGGATAATAGAAATAAGAGAATATTTTAATTATAATGAAACTTTAGTTGGACCAGATTTTATTAGAAAAGGTGAAAATGGAATATATTATTGGTCAGATGCTGCAGCAGATGATATTGATCAAGAAGCTATAGGAAAAGAGGGTTTATATTATAAATTAAATGCAAATACAGGAGAAATTTGGAATGTAATTGGCTTTGCCATAGAAAATCAAATAGCAATAGATGTAATGGCTAAAATGGAAAATAGAAATGCTAGTATAACAGTTAATGGGAAAAATTATAATAATTGCTTATACATACAATTTGCTGGTTTTATTTCAGGATCTGCAACAAGAATAAATTGGGCAGAATATTTGGCTCCAGACATAGGTTTAATCAAAAGAGAAACATTTTTAGATGGCAAAAAAACTTCTTTAATAGAACTTCAAGGAGATCCTGTATCTATTTTAATAACAACAAGTTGGGCACAAATTAAGCAAATGTTTAAATAATAAAAAAACTAAAAATAGCAAAAATAGACTTTTGCAAAATGTGAAATTAATAATGTTTTTAGTATAATAATGTATTTTTGTATTTTAAAAATGTAATTATTATATTATTTTGCAAAAATCTATAACAAAAAAAGACATTCTATGTCAGAGGAGATTTTATAATAAATGAAAAAAAAAGATTTTTTTTTGTTAATAATTTTCATTTTAATTTTTACTCAAAATTGTCAAAAAGCAAGAATGAATGCTTATGATTATCAAAGTGAACTTTGGCCAGCATGGGGAGTGGCTGGAGATTTTTTTCCAGATAAAACAGCACCTAATGGACAAGAACCAAAGGATGGAGTTTTTTATTGGACAAAAGAATTTTATCCCGAAGGTAAAATTTTAATTAAGGGAGATGTTCGAATAAGAGTAAAAGAAATGGGAGAAATATCAAAACCAGCAAAATTAGTTATTGGAAAAGGAATGAAAATAATTTTTATGACTGGATATGATGTAATGGGATTTTCTGGAGGTTGGACAAATAAAAGTGATTTAATGATAGATGGAGGAATATTAGAAATTCAAGGAACAAAAGAGGAACCAGTTATTTTTACTTCTAATGGAGAAAAAGGGATTCAAAAGGGTGATTGGGGACAAATTAGTATTAGTAAACAATATGAAAATTTAGATAGAAAATCAAAAATAGAATATTGTTTAATTGAATATGCTACTACTGGCATTAGAATAATTAACTCTACTCCAGATATTAGCAATTGTATTATTAGACATATTGGTCATCCTAAAGGTCAACAATATAGTGATTCTCAACAGATGTTATATCCTGGACAAGGGATTCTTTGTTATTATACTCAAGGAAATAATTTTCTTGATTGTTCTTTTAATATTACAAATAATGAAATTTATGATTGTGGAATTGGAATACATATAATAAAAATTCCCGAAGGTAATAAAAATCCTATTCCAAATCCAATTATTACAAATAATAGTATTTATGATATTTGCTATGAAAAAAATTTAGATAAAGAAGCAAATTTGTATTATGGAAGTATTGTATTATCTAATTATAGTATTCAAACATGGGATGGAAAAGAATTATATAAATATCAAATAGTTCCTATAAAAGAAAATATAGAAGATGAAATTTATATATACCTTGATGATCAAAATAAGAAAAAAATAACTGGTATTATAGAATATTCTAATCAATCTACATTTAAAATTGATGCAAAAAATAATTGGTGGGGTACTATTGATAAAAATGAAATTAAAAAGGGAATTTGTGATAGATTGGAAATTTATGATCAAGACATAGATATAGAAAATACAGTTAAATGGAAACCTTTACAAATTTCTTATTATGCTTTTAATTTAGGGATTGTTGATTTTGAATCTTTTAAAACAATAAAACCTGATTCTCCTTTTGTTATTAAATAAAACATAAAATTACTAAATTTTATAGAATTTTGCAAAATAAAAAATGATTTAAAAAATCAATAAAAGCATTTTAATTTTATAGTTGTTATAAAATTAAAATTGATAAACAAAAGAGGTAAAAATGGAATTAGAATTAAAAAATTGGTATAAAATTCTCAGTCCAAGACCAGTAGTTTTGATTTCAACCATAGATGCTCAAGGGATTTCAAACGCTGCTCCCTATTCTTTTGTTATGCCTATATCATGTCAACCAGCCATGGTTGGCTTTGCTTCAGCATTAAAACGCCATACCTTAGCAAATATAAGGGAAACAAAGGAGTTTATTCTTAATATTCCGTCTGAAGAAATAATTGATCAAATGTGGCAGTGTGCTAAACCATATCCTAAAGGAGTATCAGAAATTAAAGAAGTGGGATTTACTGAAGAGCCAGCAAAAAAGGTTTCTGTTCCCAGAATTAGTGAATGTTTTGGTTGGATTGAATGTAGACTTGAGTTTGAAAAAGAAATAGGTGATCATGTTCTGGTAGTTGGACGAGTTTTGTATTCACAGGTAAGGGATGAATGGTGGAAGGACAATAAATATCAAGCTATTCAGGCAAAACCTTTGCTTCATATTGGTGGATCTGAGTTTAGCATTCCTGATTGGACAGCAAAATCAGTGGAATAATATTAATATCAAATTGCAATTAAAAATAAAATGTTGCAAATTACCAAATTCGAATTTGTTTTGGATTTTGAAAATTCGTATGTATCGAGAAGCGTATTAATTCTTGTTGGTGACCTGTCTGTCAACAGGTAGGAAGTCCAACTTGGGTAAAGGTTAGCTACCGCCCAATACCAAATTCCACATAGCATTTGGTAACAAGTGATGTGATACTGGGAAGAGGGAAATATCGGGTTGCAACGCAAGTGAATGTATTGAGCCCCGAAATAGAAATGTGTCGTAATTACATAAAAATGTTTTATTAAAATATTTATGAAAAAAAAGTTGCTAAAAAACAATAAAAATATGATATAATGCTTTTGTAATAAATAAAAAAACAAAAGGAGATAATATCATGGCATACAAGTGTGGGAATCGTTCTCAATCGAATTTATTTTCATCAAGCATTGAGACACGGTCTCGTTGAAGAATATGTGACAAAAAATGATCCAGTGCGAGTGTATGATGCATTTGTAGAAGCACTTAATTTAAAAGAACTTCAAAATAAAGAAACACTTAAATCAAAAGTAAAAGATATTATGAATGACCTTAAAGCAAAAGACCTAACATCAATCAATTCTACAGATTCTGAATGTGTTAAAGAAGGTCGTCAGGGAACGCATGCAGACTACAATGCACAAATAGTAGTTGATGAGAAACACGGACTTATAGTTAATGATGAGGTTGTTAATGAAAACAATGATGTAAATTAGTTTGTAATCAGAATTGAACAAGCAAACGAAACACTCAAAAAAAAATATAAAAATGCTTGTGCTGATAGTGGATATTTTGCCACGAATGACTTATCAAAGATTGATGCTAAAAATATTAATATTGTAGTTCCATCAACAAAACAGGCCAGTGGTAAAGAGATTCAACCATTTAACAAAGAACGATTTCAATATAATGAAAAAGAAGATTGTTATATTTGTCCCGAAGGACACAAACTTTCACACAGTTATTTTCGTGCACAAAGAAAGGTTAAAATATACAGATTTCCAAATTCATCCACTTGTCTTTCCTGTAAATACTTTGGAATTTGCACAAAAGCAAAAAGAGGTAGAACAATAGAGCGTCTTGCTAAAGAAAATGTAAAACTTAAAATTGAAAAGCAGTATTTATCAGAGGAATCTCAGAAAATTTTCAAATTGCGAAAGCAAAAAGTTGAACTTCCATTTGGACATATTAAACGAAATCTTGGAGTAAATTCATTTTTACTTAAAGGGCTGGGTGGTGTTAAAGCAGAGATGTCGTTGTTTTCAAGTTGCTTTAATATAGCCAGAATGATTACAATATTTGGGGTTATAGGACTCATTGAGAAACTTACAAGTATGTAGAAACAAGAAAACCAATGTTTCTATACCTAACTGTTATCAAAAATGTATTTTGTAATGACTTTGTAACATTTTTAAAATTATCTACAAAATAATTTTGGATTTTGTTTTAATTTTTGCTTTATTAAATTTTTTAAAATCGGTTTTTTCTAATTACGACACAGTCTCATTACGAATATTTTGAGACGGTAACAAGGATAATATGGATATGAACAATAAAGAACTTTTTATAAATGGATATTTAGACAGATTATCCAAGCAGTATAAACAATCAAAAGATGAGGCATTTGAATTATTTTCTATTGCTGCATTTTTAGATAAACCTTTTCAAGAGATTTTTGATAACATACAAGTTATAGGTTATAACGATGGAGGATTTGACGGAATTTGGTTGCAAGACCAAGGTGATTATTATGTAATGCATGTATTTCAATGTAAAAATAAACCAGCACTATCTGCTAATGAAGTTAATAAATTCAGAAATGATTTTAAGGATATATTCACTGATGGAAATAAAATAGGTAAGCAGAACATAGAAGACTTAAAAAGATGGATTGATGAATATAAGCAAATTTCTAATCAAGGAATAATTATTGATTCTAAATTGTATTTTGTGTTTAATGGTCTTAAGCAAGATGAAAATTATTCAAGCAACAAAAATATTTTCGATACTTATAATGACCCTGATAATGATTTTTATATCATTGATAACGACGATTTATATGGTAAGATTACTAATATAGCCAGGCAAAAAAGAAAGTTAGTTAATTTTACCTTTCATCCTGAAGAATCTAATATTTCAGCATTAGACAAACAAGGTCTATATACTTATGCCATACAAGATATAAGGTCAGCAAATTTTAGAATAAGAGCTATTGAAATTTGTTATTTAATGGATGAAGAAAGAAAAATTAATGGCAGCATTGATTCACTGTTTGAGGAAAATATTCGCTCTTATTTAGGAGTCAAGGTACGGGCAAATAAACGCATGAATGAAACTCTTAATAAGAGGGATGATTCTGTTTATTTTTCATTCCTGAATAATGGCATAACCCTTATTTGTGAAGAATTAAAGATACCAAAGCAACCACAAAATGACAGTTATGTACTACCTGTAAAAAATCCACAAATTGTAAATGGGTTACAGACAAGCTGGGTATTGTATGATAATTATAAAAAAAATATTGATGTATTAAAAGATGTATTTGTCAATATAAGGGTTTATGAAACAAAAGACAAGGAGTTGATTGAAAAAATAACCGATGCAACCAACACACAAACTCCTATTAATTATCGGGATAAAATAAGTACCAAAAACTTTAATATATTGACAAAAGAAGTTTTCAGCAATTCAGGAATTTGTTATATTACTAAACGAGGGGAGATATTCTCTCGGGATAAAGGTAATTACTTAGAAGAGGTTAATAGTGAGACAGTAATTAAATTTTGGTATGCTACTTTTCATGAAGAGCCTCACACTGCAAAAAATAGCATAGCTAATGTGTTGCAAACAATATTTGATGCATCGACAGTTGAGCAACATCCTTTAGAAAAATTATTCGATGGTAACAATAATTCAGCGATTTATAAACAATTACTTAGTGCTTATTATATTTATAGATATGTGCAACAGCACAAGAAAATTAATTTAGAAAAAAATGAATTTTTAGTATATGCTGACGAATTAATAAGCTATGGTATTTATAAATACATAGGAACTCAGTTAGAGAAATATTCTGATACAGAAATTCTAAATAAGGCTTATTTAGATACATTAGAAACAATTAACACAATTGTTGAAAACGATAAAGCTGCTCACAAAGTAGCTGGTAAAACATTTTCCTTTAATGCCTATTTTAAAAAGTCTAAATCGAAAATTGATTTTAATTCAGTAAAAGGAATTATGGAAAGTGACACTCTTTTTGAGGATATTAAAAACATTCGTTAATGGTTTATGACATTTGAAGTGGTGCAGTCGGACAATTAGAAAGCTTGAAAACCACTTGGAGTTTATGCTATTGGGGTTTTTCATGATGAGAATATGAATGGCGAAATGGATTCAAACTTATTAAAGATTCCGAAAGAAGGATATGGTGCCTCAAATGATGCCAAAGGAAAATTTGGGCCTCCAAAGTTTGAAGACGCTAAATTTGAATTAAAAGCAAATAATTTAATTGTTAATATTAATCTTGAATATATAAAGTTAGGGCGATTTTTTTAACTTGGTGTTTTAGGGAAAATAAATTTTAAATAAAAGAGGTTATTAAATATTTATGCAACAAAATTTTTTATTAGAAATAGGTGTTGAAGAATTACCTGTTAGTTATATTGAATCAGCTATTTTTCAATTAGAAAATCTCATAAAAAAAATGTTAGAAGATAATAGACTTTATAATGATGATATTGATATTTCTGTTAAGGCAACTCCTCGTAGGTTAGTTGTTTTTATAAAAAATTTACCAAATAAACAAAAAGAAAAGGTTATATTTATTAAAGGCCCAGCAGTTAAATTTGCTTATAATGAAAAAAGTGAACAACAAATTCCTTTTCATAAATTTGCTGAAAAATTTAAAGAAAATACAATATATATTGGAGTTTATGAACAAGGTGAAAAATATAGAAATGTAAATTTAGAAAATATAAAAGATGGTTTTTTAAATAATAAATATATTTTTGCTGGTGGAGAAAAAGAAGAAAAAAATACAAATGAAATATTAAAAATTGTTTTACCTCAATTAATTTCTTCATTAAAATTTCCTAAATTAATGAGATGGGAAGCAAAAAATATTAAATTTGCTAGACCAATTCGTTGGATATTATGTTTATTAGAAAATGAAATTATAAATTTTAAAATAGGGGAGATTGAATCAAGTAATTATTCTTATGGTCATAGATTTTTATCTAATAATCAAAAAATATTTTTAAATTCTTCTGATGAATATTTTGAAAAATTAAAAAATGCTTTTGTAATAATAGATCAAAATCAAAGAAAAAATATTATTAAAAAATCAATACAAGAAATAGTAAATCAAATAAATGGTAAAATTTTATTAAATGAAGATTTATTAAATACAACTACTTTTCTTACTGAATATCCATCTGCTTTATTAGGAAATTTTCAAGAAAAATATCTTTCTTTGCCTAAAGATATTATTGTTACTTGTCTTGAAGAATATCAACAATATTTTAGTGTAATTGATGAAAATAATAATTTAAAACCTTATTTTATTTCTATAGTAAATAATGATACTACTTATTTAGATATAATTCGTCAAGGAAATGAAAGGGTATTAGAAGCGAGACTTTCTGATGCAGATTTTTATTTTCAAAAAGATATTGAAATTCCTTTTAAAGAAAGAGAAGAAAAATTAAAAAACATTGTTTGGTTAGAAAAATTAGGAACTATTGAAGAAAAAATAAAAAGAATGGAAAACCTTTCTGTATGGTTTTTGCAAGAAACTGAAAATATGTTTTTATCTGAAAAAGTAAAAGAATTAATTAAACTTTGTAAATTAGATCTTACTACAACAATGATTACAGAAAAAGAATTTTCTAAACTTCAAGGAATTATTGGACGAGAGTATGCAATTTTTTTCAAAATAGATGAAGAAATAGCAAATGGAATTTTTGAACATTATTTACCACGATTTACTAATGATAAACTTCCTTCTTATTTTTCTTCTGCAATTGTAAGTATTTTAGATAAAATAGATTCTCTTGTTGGATGTTTTATTGCTGGATTTATTCCTACTGGCACTGAAGATCCTTATGGTTGTAGAAGATATGCAAGAGCAATTATAGAAGTAATATTAGAAAAAAAAATTAAAATAAATGTTTATTCTTTTTTAGAGGAAAGTATTGAAACATATAAAGAAAAAATAAAAATCCCATCAGAAAATTTGTTAAATAACTTAAATAAATTTTTATTAGAAAGATTTAGATTATTTTTAGAAGAAAATTTTTCTTATGATATAGTAAGATCAGTTCTTTTAGACAAAATAGAGAATATAGTAATTATTTGGAATAAAATAAATTACCTTGATAAAGTAAAAAATGAAAAAGATTTTCAAGAAATTATAGTTTCATTTTCTCGAGTGTTTAATATTTTAAATGGGAAAAAATATCAAGGATTTGATGTTAATTTACTTGAAGAACCAGCAGAAAAATCGCTTTATGAACAATTTGAAAGTATCAAACAAGATTTAGAAAAAAATTTAATTTGCGAAAATTATTTTAGTTTAATGGAATTATTTTTTTCTTTAAAAAAACCAATAGATACTTTTTTTAATAATGTGTTAGTAATGGTAGAAGATGAAAAATTAAAAAATAATAGGTTAGGGCTTTTAACAAAATTATCTTCTGAATTTTTAAAATTTGCAGATTTTTCTAAGATATCAAAATCAGGATAATTTTTAAAAATGAAATAATTTTAATATAGTAAAGGGGAAAAAAATGGTACTTACTAAATATATCAAATTAAATACAAAAGGAAATATAGATATTATTGATATTACAGATATAGTAAAAGAAAAATTAGAAGATGTAAAAATGTCTAATGGAATTGTAAATATTTTTATTCCAGGAGCAACTGGAAGTTTAACTACAATAGAATATGAACCTGGAGTTATTCAAGATTTTAAAGATATTATAGATACAATAATTCCAGAAGCAAAAGAATATCAACATAATTTAAGATATAAAGATGGTAATGGACATTCTCATATAAGAGCATCTTTTATTGGGCCTTCATTGACTATTCCTTTTATTAATAATAAATTACAATTAGGTATTTGGCAAAAAATAATTTTTATAGAGTTTGATAATATAGAAAGACAAAGGGAAATTATTTGTCAATTTATGGGAGAAGAAAAATCAAATGAATTTTCCCCTTTGTAAAAATAACACAAAATAAAAGAGGTTATCAAAAATGTTAATTAAACAAATTTTTTTAAAATTAAATATTATTATTTTATTAGGATTTATATTTATTAGCTGTAGTAAAAAAAATAAAACAGCTCCTTTTGAACCT
>JBDRGX010000103.1:0-5375 GCA_043817485.1 bacterium | reverse complement strand
TTCTTTTACAAAAAATTAACATTTCTATTTAGTAATTATCGTTAACATTTTGATTTAGTAATCACATATTTAAAAAAATACTTGACTTTTTTGATTTCATAAATTAATTTTTGTCATAATATTATAGTCAATTGATAATGTTATTTTCACTTTTTTACAATTTTTTTAAATAATTACAAAAATAATACCAAATTGCAATTAAAATGATAATAAGCCAGATAGAAGAAGGCAATGATGCCTGTGTGGACACGCGGTATTAAAGAATTTCCACCCCCGTCCTAACGGACACCCCCGCCAGCAGGGGACATAAAAAGCCGACGACAAAGTCAACACAGTTAGTGTTTGATTGCGACTGGTATAAAGGAAATATATTGAGAAAAATATTACTTGTATATTTATTTTTATTAACAATTCTAATTACTATTATTTCTTATAGATATTCCTATTCTGCTTCAAAACAAATTTCTCTTAAAAAAATTTCTCGCCAAACAAAAATTAGAAAATCAATATCTTGCAATGAAACTCTTTTTGATTCTTTTTGCAAACAAGGACTTAATTCTCAGCAAATTGCAGAAATACTTGATACTTTAAAACCATTATTTGATTTTAATTCTATTTCTATTGGAGATAACTATGTTTTATCTATTGATTCTAAAAACATTGTTCAAAAATTTGTTTATTACAAACCTCCATTAGAAACTTATCTTGTTAAAAGAAATAAAAACAATATTTTAATTCCACAAAAAAAAGTTATTCCTTTAAAAACAAGTATTGATAAAATTATTGTAAAAATAAATCAAGGCGATTCTTTATTTCGTGCTCTTACAAATATTGGAGAAACAGATACACTTGTTTTAGATTTTGCTAATATATTTTCATGGGACATAGATTTTTATACAGATATATTCCCCGGAGATAGTTTCCAAATTTTACTTGAAAAAAAATACGGAGAAGGAAAATTTATTGAATATGGTAAAATTTTAATGGCAGAATATAAAGGAGAAAAAAAACATTTCAAAGTAATTTATTATAAAAATCCTCAAGGAAAATCTGATTATTATACATTAGAAGGAAAATCTCTAAAAAAAGCATTTTTAAAATCTCCTCTTAAATTTACAAGAATATCTTCTAATTACTCTAAAAAACGATTTCATCCTATTTTAAAAATTTTTAGACCTCATTTAGGTATTGATTATTCAGCACCTTCTGGAACTCCAATTAAAACAATAGCAGATGGAATAATTATTTATTCTGGTTGGATGAAAGGATATGGTAATTTTATAAAAATAAAACATAAAAATAATATTATTACTACTTATGGACATCTTTCTAAATATGGAAAAGGAATTCGTAATGGAAAATATGTAGATCAAGGACAAGTAATAGGTTATGTTGGTAGCACTGGATTAGCAACAGGCCCTCATTCAGATTTTAGAATGATTAAAGGAGGAAAACCAATTAATCCAATAACAACTAATCTTCCAAATACTTCACCTATAGAAAAAAAATATTTAGCAGATTTTAATCAATGGAAAAATAAATTATTACAAACTTTCAAAAAAACTCATTAACCATTTCTTAATAATAAATATCTGATAAAAATGAAAAAAATAAATTCTATTAAAATAGGTTTTTGTCAATTTAATCCAAAATTTGGAAACAAAGAAAAAAACATTGAAACAGTAAAAAAATTACTTAAAAAAAAAGAAGCTAATTTATTTGTTTTACCAGAATTATTTAATACGGGATATACTTTTTGTTCTCAAAAAGAAGTAAATAAATTATCAGAAGAAATACCAAATGGTTTTACTACATCTTCTTTAATTAAACTTTCTCAAGAAAAAAATTGTTATTTTGTTGCAGGATTAGTAGAAAAAAATAAAAGTTGTTTGTTTAATTCAGCAATTTTAGTTGGACCAAAAGGATATATAGGTACTTATAGAAAAGCACATCTTTTTTATGAAGAAAAAAAATGGTTTTCTTCTGGAAATACTCCTTTAAAAGTTTATGATTTAAAATTTGCTAAAATAGGAATAATGATTTGTTTTGATTGGTTTTTTCCAGAAGTAGCAAGAACTTTGGCTTTAAAAGGAGCACAAATAATATGCCATCCAGCTAATTTAGTTTTACCTTTTTGTCAAAAAGCAATGATTACTCGTTCTATTGAAAATCATATTTTTACTATTACTGCTAAATAGAATTGGAATAGAAAAAAGGAATGGCAAAAAAAAATACTTTTACAGGATTAAGCCAAATAACTGATTTTCAAGGAAATATTTTGGCAAAAGCAAGCAAAAATAAAGAACAAGTAAAAATTGTAACTATTAACTCAATTTTAGCACAAAATAAAAAAATCAATAAATTAAATGATTTATTTAAAGATAGAAGAAAAGAAATCTATTTTAAAAATATTTAAAGGTACTTATTTATGGATGAAAAAAGAAAAAATGAAATAATATCTTTTTTGATTTTTGGGATCTCTATACTTTTTTTATTTAGTTTATTTTTTTCTTTAATATTTCCACAAACAATTTTATTAGAAAGTTCTTATTTTAAATGGTTGCAAAAATATTTATCTCCAATTAAAAACACAATGGGGCCTGTAGGATATGGAATTGCATTTATATTAAGATTTTGTTTTGGATATACTTCTTTTATTATTCCATTTATTTTTATATGGTTAGGTTTTTATAAAATTAAAGGAGAAAAATTACTTTTCAAAATAATTGGTATTTCTTTATTTACTATTATTTTATCTTCTTTATTAACTTTATTTGGAAATAGTGAAAATCAATGGAATAGACTTATTCAAGGTGGCTATTTAGGTAATTGGTTAATACAAAATTTTTGGTGGAATTTTTTTGGCAAAATAGGCAGTTATATTGTAATTTCTTTACTTTTTATTTTGTCCTTTTTATTATCTACTAAATTTCTTTTTTCAACTTTTTTTACAAACTTAAATAAATTTAAAAATATTTTTTCAAAATTAATTTCTCAAAAAGAAAAAAAACCAAAAACTGATTCTTTTATCCCACCAATAATAAAAACTAATAATCATCAAATTGAACAAATACAACCAAATATAAAAATTATTAATAACAATAAAACTGAAAAAAATAAAATTAAAAAAGAAATAGAAGAAAATTTGTTTTCAAATAACAAAAAAGATTTTATTTTTCCTTCTTTATCTCTTTTAACAAATCCTAAATTATACCCAGGAGAAACAGAAGAAGAATTATTAAATAATTCTAAACTTTTAGTAGAAACTTTTAGAAATTTTGGGCTTGAAACTCGAATAGAAGCAGTAAATAGAGGCCCAGTAGTTACTCGTTATGAAATTCAATTAGCATCTGGCATTAAAGTTAATAAAATAACTGCATTAGATAATGATATTGCATTAGCTTTTGCAGCTCCTCATGTAAGAATAGAAGCACCTGTCCCTGGAAAATCAGTAATTGGAATTGAAATTCCTAATAAAAAAAAAGATATAGTATTTTTAAAAGAAATTCTTACAAGTGATAGTTTTCAAAATAGTTCTTCTTGTTTAACTGTTACATTAGGAAAAGATATTGCTGGAACTGCTATAGTTATGGATTTAAAAAAAGCACCTCATCTTTTAATTGCTGGTGCTACTGGTGCTGGAAAAAGTGTTTGTATCAATTCAATTATTCTTAGTACCTTATTTAAAGCAACACCAGACGAAGTAAAATTTGTAATGATAGATCCTAAAAGAGTTGAACTTTCTTTATACGATGACATTCCTCATTTATTATTTCCTGTAGTAAAAGATAGTAAAAAAGCAGCAAAAATATTAGAATTTTGTGTAATAGAAATGGAAAACAGATATAAATTATTAGCAGAACAAGGAGTAAGAAATATAGAAAGTTATAATAAAAATATTCAAAAAAATGAAGAAAATTCATTTCTTCCTTATATTGTAATAGTTATTGACGAATTAGCAGACCTTATGATTACAAGTCCTAAAGAAGTAGAAGAAAGAATTTGTCGATTGGCTCAAATGGCTAGAGGTGTTGGTATGCATTTAGTTTTAGCCACACAAAGACCTTCAGTTAATGTTATTACGGGATTAATTAAAGCAAATATTCCATCACGAATTTCTTTTGCAGTTTCCTCACAAATAGATTCACGAACTATATTAGATATGAATGGAGCAGAAACTTTATTAGGAGCTGGAGATATGCTTTATTCTCCAGTTGGATCAATGAAACCAACACGAGCACAAGGAACTTTTGTTTCTGAAGAAGAAGTTAAAAAAATAGTTCATCATTTAAAACAAATAAAAACTCCTCAATATTTATGGCAAGAAGAAGAAGTAAATAAATTAATTGAAATAAAATCTAAAACAAAAGATATACTTTATGATGAAGCAGTAAAATTAGTAGTTGAAAATAAAGAAGCTTCTGTTACTTGGCTTCAAAGAAAATTGGGATTAGGATATGCAAGAGCAGCCAAATTAATTGATGAAATGGAACAAAACGGAATTGTAAGTGCTCAAAATGCAAGTAAACAAAGAGAAGTTTTAGTAGAAAAAGATTACCTTTTTACTGAAAAAGGATTAGACGATATATAATTTTTTTTATAAATTAGCAAAGAAAAATGATTGTCATTTAGAGGAACAAAGAGGATATCATTGCGGGAAGTATTCGACAAGGGATTTTACATTGTAGAATGGAAAAAAAGATTTCTCACTGCCAGACTGTGTCGCAATTATTTTTAAATTACTTTTACTGTAAAAAAAAATGCATAATAAATAAAAAAATGATATAATATTTTCCAATAAAAAAAGTTAACAAAATTAGACGAACGAATAAAAGCAATACTTACAGAATGCTTTATTAAATTTTCAAAGAGCAATTTAAGAGCAATTTTTGTTAAAAAATAGATTGAGACACAGTCTGAAACGAGTAAAAGGGTTTGTATTTCTCTAATTCCCCCTTAAAAAAGGGGGTTGTGTCCCCCTTTTTTAAGGGGGAATTAAGAAAGATAGGGAGTTTATAGACTTTTGCAAGGAATAACCAGGACAGTCAGACTGTTACGGAATAGGAATTTAGTACAAAAAGCATATAACATATTATGCTAATTTCATCAACAGGTACCATATATGGTATAATATTGTTGCTATTTGTTAATTGCGACACAGTCTCTGCATTCGAAATGACAGAAAAAAAAGTATAAAAACCCCGAAGGGGGTGGTATTATTGTAGGTTTAAAACAGGTATTGTCAAAAATAATATGAAAGAATATGATAAAAAAAACAGGAAATTTATTTAATTTTTCAGGAGATTTTTTTAAAAAATAAACAAAATTTAATATTTTCATATTTAGTAAAATTAACAATTTTAAAATAGAAATTT
>JBDRGX010000102.1:0-22885 GCA_043817485.1 bacterium | reverse complement strand
TCTTTGAAATTGGAGGGAAGTGTATTTGTGATTTTCTTTTTTAAAGAAAATATAGTAATTTTCTTTTTTTTTTCTATGATTTCTTTTTTTTTATAAAATAATATTTTTTTTAAAAATTTTTCCATTTTATTTTTTAATTTTTATGAAATTATGAAAATTTTTCTGAATCCCATTCAATTTTATAATTTTCTATATTAATCATTTCTCCTTGTTTAATTCCCATTTTTTTTAAAATTTTTATAATTCCTTCTTTTTTAAAAATATTATGTAATCTTATAATTGCTTGAGGATTTTCTAAATTTGTCATTGAAACAATTCTTTTTATTTTTTGACCATTTACGAAAAATGTATTTTTTTGTTTTTTTATGACAAAAGGTGGTTCATAAGTATATTTATAAGGTTCTTGTTTTTCTGATATTTTTTCTGTTTTTATTTTTTCTAAAAGTTCTTTTAACAAAGGAATTAGTTCTTTACATCCTTGTTTAGTTAATGCTGAAATAGGATATATCGGATAAATTTCTTTAATTTTTTCATATTTTTTTTGTGTTTCATCTAAATCTATTTTATTTCCTATTAAAATAGATGGTTTTTTTAAAAGTAAAGGATTATATGCTTTTATTTCTTCTTTTATAATATTAAAATCTTTTAAAGGATCAGATAAATCTACATTACTTAAATCAATGATATAAACTAATACTTTTGTTCTTTCAATATGTCGTAAGAAATCTATGCCTAATCCTATCCCTTTATGTGCTCCCTCAATAAGACCTGGAATATCTGCTATTCTAATAATAGTTTCCTTATATTCTACAATACCAATGTTAGGAGAAAGAGTTGTAAAAGGATAGCTAGCAATTTTGGGTTTAGCATTAGAAATTTGGGATAAAAAAGTAGATTTTCCTGCATTAGGCATACCTATTAATCCAATATCAGCAATTATTTTTAATTCTAAAATAACTTCTAATTCATGGCCTGGTTCGCCTTTTTCTGCTATTCGTGGGGCTTGATTAGTAGAAGAAGAAAATCGTTGATTACCTTTTCCTCCAATACCACTTTTACATATAATAACTTCTTGATTAGGTTTGACAAAATCAGCAATTATTTCATTTGTAGTAGAATTTTTTACTATTGTTCCTAATGGAATATTTATAATAAGATCTTCACCATTTTTTCCATGTTTATTTTGGCCTTGTCCATTTTGTCCTTTTTGGGCTCGAAAAGTTTTTTTATGAATAAAATCTCTTAAGCTTCCTATGTTTGATTCGCTTTTAAGAATAATATTACCACCTTTTCCTCCATCTCCTCCATTAGGTCCACCATAGGGAATATATTTTTCTCGTCTAAAACTAATACACCCATTTCCTCCATGTCCAGAAACAACTAAAATTTTTGTTTTATCTAGAAACATAAATACTAACTCTTTTTTTATTTCCCTTTTGTTCAAATTTTACATAACCCGGTATTTTAGCAAATAAAGTATCATCACTACCTTTTCCAACATTTATTCCTGGATAAATTGGAGTACCTCTTTGTCGAACAATAATAGAACCACCAGAAACAAGTTCTCCATCTCCTGCTTTCATTCCTAATCTACGACCAGCACTATTTCTATTATTTGAAGTACTACCTTGTCCTTTTTTATGCGCCATTTTTAAAACCCTCCATTAATTCAAATTGGTTATCGCTTATTTCGCACCAAGTCTATTATTGTTCAATTTTAATTTCTTTTACTTTTAATCCTGTTTTAGGTTGTCTATGTCCAGTTTTATTTCTAAAGCCTTTTTTAGGTTTATATTTAAAAATAACCACTTTTTTATCTTTAGTTTGATTTACTACTTCACAAATTACTTTTGCGTTAGGAATAAAAGGTTGTCCAACTTGAATTTTTTCATCATCTGAAATTAATAATACTTTATCCAAACAATATTCTTCTTTTGGATTTACTTCAAGTTTTTCTACTTTTAAAAAAGTTCCTTGAACTACTTTATATTGTTTTCCTCCACATTCAACAATAGCAAACATTTTTTATCATCTCCTTTTTTACATATTAGGTAAAAATTTATGCAATTTAATTAAACTTTTATTTATTATTTTCTTCTATAATTGCTTCATCTATTAACATTACTGGAATACCTTCACGAATAGGATATTTTCTTTTACATTTAATACAAGTAAGAAATGTTTCTTCCTGATTTATTTCAACACTTTCTTTACATAGAGGACAAGCTAAAATATCTAATAAATCTTTACTAAACATTATTCCCTCTTTTTTTATAATTTTTCTTCTGTTTCTGTTTCTTTTTCTGTTTCGATTGTTTTTCTTTTTGTATAAGTTCTTTTTATTGTTTTTTGAATTGCAATTTGTTCTATTGTGTTTTCTGTTTCTTGTTTTTCTTGTTTAATTTCAGTGTTTGTGTCAAGAGTTAAGCCTAATGCAATTCTTTCACTATCTTTATCAATTGATAAAATAATTACTTTTATTTTATCGCCTTCGTTTAGCATTTTATTTGGTTTTTCTATATCTTGAAATTTTTTCATTTCTTTAATATGAAGTAATCCTTCAATATCTTTTTCAATTTCTACAAAAGCACCAAAATTAGATAAACTTCTAACAATTCCATTTATTTCTGTTCCTACGGGATATTTTTCATCAATTTTTTTCCAAGGATTTTCTGTTAATTGTTTAATCCCTAAATATATTTTTCTTGATTCTTTATCAATTGAAAGAATTACTACATCAATTTTATCTCCAATTGAAAAAAGATTAGATGGATAAATTGCTTTTTTAGTCCAAGAAATTTCTGAAAGATGTAATAATCCTTCTAATCCGTTTTCTAATTTTACAAAAATTCCATAATTAGCAAGACCAATTACTTCACCAGTATATTTAGTATTTAAAGCATATTTTTCTTCTATATTGAGCCATGGATTTTGTGTTTTTTGCTTTAAGCCCAATGAAATTTTTTTAGTTTCAGGATTAATTGCAAGAATCATTACTTCTATTTCTTGTCCTTGTGAAACAATATCACTTGCCTTTTTTACTTCTCCCCATGCCATATCTGTAATGTGTAAAAGGCCATCTATTCCACCTAAATTAATAAAAGCTCCATAATCAGTAATATTTTTTACTAATCCTTTTTTTAATTCTCCTACTTTAAGAGTGGTCAATGCTTCTTGTTTTATTTTTTCGTTTTCAATTTCTAAAAATGCTTTTCGAGAAAGAATAATATTTCTTCTTTTTTTATTTACTTTTATGATTTGCATTTTATAAACTTTTCCAACATATTGATTAAAATTTTTTAAAGGTACTGGTTTTAAATCAAGTTGTGAAGCAGGTAAAAATGATTCCATTCCTATATCTACTTTAAAACCACCTTTTGTTTGTTGAACAATATTTCCTTCAACACATTGTTCTTTTGCATAAGCTTCTTCCATTCTATCCCAGAATTTAAGTTTATCAGCTTTTATTTTTGAAAGAACAACATTTCCCTCGCTATCTTCTTTTTCTTGAAGAAATACATCTATTTCATCATTTACTTTAATATTGCATTCTCCTGAATAAGAAATAAATTGAGAAAGAGGAATAATCCCTTCTGACTTGAAATTTATATCAACAATGACATCCTTATTAGTAACTTTAACTACTTTTGCTTTTATTACTTTCCCAGAATCTATTTTGTTCATTGTTTGCTCGTACAATTCCCATTCTTTTAATTTTTCTACATCATTTTTAAATTTTTCTCTTATACCCATTTTAAAATTAAAACCTCCTTAATATATTAAAATTTTTTAAATTCGTATAAATTTATTTAATACCAAATTGCAATCAAAGGAATATAAAATAAAAAAAAATCAGAAATACGAATATCGAAATCCGAAACAAATTCGAATGACCGAAATACAAATGTTCAAAACAAAATCTATTTTTATTCATTTTTTATTCATTTGGGTTTCGAATTTCATATTTTGAATTTGGTAGTTTGCATTTTTCTGCTATTTTTTTTATCACCCAATTTGGAGTAGAAGCACCTCCAGAAATTCCTACTGATTTCGCACAAGATAACCATTTATTTTTAATTTCATTTACTTCTTCTATATGATATGTATTTTTATTTATTTTTTTGCACAATTTATATAATGAAAAAGTATTAGCACTATTTTTATTACCTACTATTAACATTAAGTTCACTTTTTTTGCTAAAGATATAGTATTCTTTTGACGAATGATAGTAGTATTGCAAATAGTATTATAAACTCTAACTTCTTGTTTATTTTTTAATAAAATATTTACTATTTCATAAAACAATTCTTGTGGAATAGTTGTTTGTCCAACTATTCCTATTTTAGAAAACTTTTTAACTTTAAGAGCTTCTTGTTTATTTTTTACTACAATTACTTCTTTTGCAAAACTAATTAGACTTTTTATTTCTGGATGATTTTTTTCGCCTATAATTATTACTAAATAACCTTCTTTGTCTAATTTTTGAACTATTTTTTGAATTTTTTTTATAAAAGGACAAGTAGCATCAATAATTTTAAGTTTTCTTTTTTTTATTTCTTCTAATAAAGATAAACTTATTCCATGACTACGAATTAAAATATGTCCTTTTGTGATTTGCGAAATATCTTGAATTGGTTTTAATCCAGATGATTTTAATTTTTCAACTACTTGTTTATTATGAATAATTTCGCCTAAAGAATAAATATTTTTTTTAGACGATTGAATTAAACAAGAAGCTAATTCTATTGCTCGATTTACGCCAAAACAAAAACCAGAATTTTTAGATATTAAAACTTTCATATTTTACTTTTTAACCAAAAAAAATTATTTTTATTTTATTATTATTTTTGTTAAATTGTCAAGAAAAATTAATAATGGTTTAGTTTTTTATATATAAAAATACTAAAAAATACTTTATAAATAAAATTTTTATGAATAGTTTTTTACTTGACAGCCCAATTAAAAATTAGTATAAACTTAATAAATTTATTTAGTTAAAATAATATAGAAATAATATAGAAAGGATTATTGAGAATGTACAAATTAGTTTATATAACTTGTTCTAACAATAAAGAAGCTGAGAAAATAGCTCAAAAATTAATTAGTGAAAATTTGGCTGCTTGTATAAATATATTTCCTATAAAATCCATTTATAAATGGAAAAATGTTATTCAAAATAATAAAGAAGTAGCAATGTTTATTAAAACAAAAAATGAATTAGTTGATAAAATAATTGAAAGAGTAAAAGAATTACATTCTTATGAAGTTCCTTGTATTATTGCTTTAAACATAGAAAAAGGAAATCTGAATTTTCTAAAATGGATTGATGAAACAATAGGAGATAAATTTGGCTTATAATGATTTAAGGCATTTTATAGAAGTATTAGAAAGAAAAAATCTTATTAAAAAAATAAAAACAGAAGTTGATCCTGTTTTAGAAATTACAGAAATATCTGATAGAAGTGTTAAAACAAATGGTCCAGCACTTTTTTTTGAAAAAGTAAAAAATTCAAATTTTCCAGTTGTAACCAATCTTTTTGCAAGTTATGAAAGAATGAATTTAGCATTAGAAACAGAAAATTTTGATGAAATTGCTAATAAAATAAAATCTTTATTACAAATTCCTAATGTTTCTTTTTCTTTGGAAAATAAAATTAAACTGTTATTTCAATTAAAAAATTTTTCTTCTTATTTTCCTAAAATTATAAAAAATGCTTTATGTCAAGAAATTATTTTAAAAGATCCAGATTTAAGTATTTTACCTATTTTAAAATGTTGGCCAGAAGATGGAGGCAAATTTATTACTTTGCCTTTAGTTTTCACGAAAGATCCAAAAACAAAAATAAGAAATGTAGGAATGTATAGAATGCAAGTTTTTGATAAAAATACTACTGGGATGCATTGGCATATTCATAAAGATGGAGCAGACCATCTTCGTGCATGTTCACAAAATGAAAAATTAGATGTTGCTGTAGTAATTGGAACTGATCCAGCAATGATTTATGCAGCAACAGCACCTTTGCCAAAAAATTTTGATGAAGTAATTTTTGCGGGATTTTTAAGAAATAAAAAAATAGAATTAGTTAAATGTAAAACAATAGATATGGAAGTTCCAGCTAATAGTGAATTTGTTTTAGAAGGATATGTTTTACCAGAAGAAAAAAAAGAAGAAGGTCCTTTTGGAGATCATACAGGATTTTATTCTAATAAAGATTTATATTCTGTTTTTCATTTAACTTGTATTACTCATAGAAAAAATGCAATTTATTCAAGTACTATAGTAGGTAGACCTCCAATGGAAGATTGTTTTATGGCTAAAGCTACTGAAAGAATTTTTTTACCATTAATTCAATTTATTTTTCCAGAAATAAAAGATATAAATTTTCCAATAGAAGGAGTATTTCATAATTGTATTATAGTTTCTATTAAAAAAACCTATCCTGGACAAGGGAAAAAAATTATTCATTCTATTTGGGGATTAGGGCAACTTATGAATAGTAAATTTGTAATAGTTTTAGAAGATGATACAGATATTCAAAATTTAAAAGAAGTTGCTTGGAAAGTATTTAATAATGTAGATCCATCAAGAGATTTAATTATTTCAGGAGGGCCACTTGATGCATTAGATCATTCTTCTTCTTGGACTTCATATGGAGCAAAAATGGGGATTGATGCTACACGAAAAACAAAAGAAGAAGGAATGTTAAAAAATTGGCCAAATGAAATAAAAATGACAGAAAAAATAAAAAATTTAGTAAATGAAAAATGGAAAGAATATGGGTTATGAAACTGTGTCGTAATTGATAAACAATGGCAATTCCATACTATATATAGTGTTTGCTTATGAGATTAGTACAAAATATGTGGCATACTTTTATGCCAAATTCTTATTGCGACACAGTCTGCATGATATTGGAATTTTAGATTGAAAAAATAATAAAAAATAGGGAATAAAAGAGTTCAAGGGGTCGAGAAAAAGAAAACAATTTTAGATTTTAGATGGAGGAAAATTAAATTTTTTAATACTTCTAATATCCCCCGCTGGCGGGGGTTGTTCGTTAGAACAGGGGGTGGAAATTTTTCAATTCAAAATTTCATTTTGTATTCTAACTTTTTACTTTTTAATGCGATTTAATATCACATAAATAAAACATAGGAGGTTTATTTTGGCTTATATTGTTTTTGCTAGAAAATATAGACCGCAAGATTTCAAAGAAGTAATTAATCAAAAACACATTACTATTACTTTATCTAATGCAATAAATCTTAATAGAATTTCTCATGCGTATCTTTTTACTGGGCCTAGAGGAACAGGAAAAACAAGTATTGCTCGAATTTTAGCTAAAGCAATAAATTGTGAAGAAAAGCCGACAGCACAACCTTGTCTTGTTTGTGATAATTGCAAGGAAATCACTGAAGGGTCTTGTTTAGATGTTATAGAAATAGATGGTGCTTCTAATAGAGGAATTGATGAAATTAGAGATTTAAGAGAAAGGATTAAATTTGCTTCGAATAAATGTCGTTATAAGGTTTATATTATTGATGAAGTTCATATGTTAACTACTGAGGCTTTCAATGCACTTCTTAAAACTTTAGAAGAGCCACCTGCTCATATAATTTTTATTTTTGCTACAACAGAACCTCAAAAAGTTCCTTTAACTATTGCATCTCGTTGTCAAGAATTTGATTTTAAAAGACTTTCTATTTTAGATATTACTGAAAATTTAACTAAAATTTGCATACAAGAAAAAATAGAAATAGAATCTAATTGTTTAGATTTTATTTCTCAAAATGCAGAAGGAAGTATTAGAGATGGCCAATCTATTTTAGATCAAGTAACTTCATATTGTGGTGAAAGAAAAATTACTTTAAAAGATGTAAAAGAAATATTGGGAAAAATAGAAGAAGAAGTTTTATGGGAAATTGCTAAAACAATTGTTGATCAAAATTCTACATTAATTATAAATTTAGTTGAAGAAATAATTACACAAGGAAAAGATATTGTTCAATTTACTAAAGATTTAAGAGAATATTTTAGAAATTTAATGATTTGGAAAATAAAATCAGAAATAGATATTGATTGGAAAAAAGAATGGAAGGAAATATTTTTTTGTTTTAAAATAGAAGAAATAATAGAAATTTTATCTTATATTTCTCAATTAGAACAAGATTTAAAAAGAAGTTCAAATACAAGAATTACTTTGGAATTGGCTGTTATTAAACTTTCTCGAATAAAAACAACAGTTTTTCAACAAAACTTTTTAGAAAGACTTGAAAAATTAGAAAAAATTATTAATAATGAAGAAAAAAAAATAGAAAATGAAATTGAAAAAAATATTGAAGAAAATAATGATATAAAAGAAGTGTCAAAAGAAATAGTTTTTTCTTTTAATTCTGATAATGAAGTTAATAATGAAGAAAAAAAAGAAATTAATGAATTAGTTAATTTAAAAAATATGTGGCAAAAAATTATTAATAATTTAAAAAAAACACGGATTACAACAGCATGTTGGCTTGAACAAGGAGTTCCTATTAGTATAGAAAATGATACTATTATAATTGGGTTTAATAATAGTTTTTATAAAGAAAAAATAGAAGGAAAACATCAAGAAATAATAGAAAAAGAAATTGAAAGTGTAATGAAAAAAAAATATAAAATAAAGTGTGAAATTACAAAAACAGAAATTGCAGAAAATTCAAAGGATCAAAAGCACAAAGATAATGAAAAAAAAATATTAAAAGAAAATATAAATGAAATTTTAAAAAAAGAAGATATGATTCAAAAAGCTTTAGATTTATTTAATGGGGAAATAATAGATGTGGTTAAAAAATAAAACTCAATTTATTTTTTCTTGTTTAGGAATAATTATTCTTTTATTTATTTTTTTTCCAGTTTTAAATATTTTCATTTCTACTTCTCCAAGTGTTTTAAAATTAACTATTTTAGAAAAAGAAGTAATTGAATCTATGAAAATTTCTATTATATCAAGTTTATGGGCAATTTTTATTGGATTTATTTTAGGGATACCATTGGCTTATCAATTGGCTCGTTATTCATTTCCGGGAAAATTTTTAATAGAAGGAATAATAAATATTCCAATTGTTATTCCTCATTCAGCAGCTGGAATTGCTCTTTTAGGAGTTTTTAGTTCTAATAAAGTAGGCGGAAAATTTTTTAAAATATTTAATATTAATTTTATTGGAGAAATACCAGGCATTGTAATTGCAATGTTATTTGTAAGTGTTCCTTTTTTAATTAATTCAGCTCGAGATGGATTTAAAAGCATTGATTTGAAAATAGAAAATGTAGCAAGAAGTTTAGGTGCAAATTCTTGGCAGGTTTTTTGGAAAATTTCATTTCCTTTAGCTTGGAAAAATATTTTATCAGGAATAATGTTAATGTGGGGAAGAGGAATTAGTGAGTTTGGGGCTGTAATTATTTTAGCATATCATCCAATGACATCTTCAGTTTTAATTTATGAGAGATTTGTAACTTATGGATTAAAATATTCTGGTCCAATATCTTGTATACTTATTTTGGGTTGTCTTTTGTTTTTTATTTTAAGCCAGAAATTTGCATATGGAAAAAAAAGTGATTAAATTAAAAAATGTTTTTTTTTCTACAAAAGAATTTAGTTTAGAAAACATAAATCTTGATATTGAAAAGCAAGAATATTTTATAATTTTAGGTCCTACTGGTAGTGGAAAAACTTTATTATTAGAAACTATTCTTGGGTTTAATATTCCTTGTAAAGGGAAAATTTATTTAGAAGAAAAAGATATTACTTTTTTTGCTTCAGAAAAAAGAAATATTGGTTTTGTTCCTCAAGGTGCTTGTCTTTTTCCTCATTTGAATGTATTTGAAAATATATGTTTTGGTTTGAAAATAAGAAATATGTCCATAAAAGAAATACAAAAAAAACTTGATCAATTTGAAGAACTTTTAGAAATAAAATATCTTTTTCATCGTTTTCCAGATAAATTAAGTGGAGGAGAAAAACAAAAAGTGGCTATTGCTCGTGCTTTAACTATTACTCCTAAAATTCTTATTTTAGATGAGCCATTAACTGGGATAGATTCAAAATCTAAAAATATGCTATTAAAATTATTTGCTTATATTCATAAAACATTATCTATTACAATATTACAAGTAACTCATAATTTTGAAGAAGCTTTTATTTTAGCAACACGAATTGGAATAATAAATAAAGGAAGTTTTGTGCAAATTGGAACTCCAAATGAAATTTTTCAAAAACCAAATTCAGAATTTGTATCTCAATTTGTAGGAATTAATAATATTTTCAAAGGAAAGATAATTGAAGAAAATGGAAAAAAATTTGTTGATTTAGGAAATATTAAACTTTTTGTAGTTACAGAAAAAAATAATAATGATGAAATAAATGTTTTTATTCGTCCAGAAAATATTTTAATTTCACAAGATTTTATTTTTTCAAGTGCTAAAAATTGTTTTTCGGGCATTATTACGGAAATTATAGACAAAGGATCTTTTATATATCTTAATGTAATGGCTGTTAAAAATTTTATAAGCATTATTACTCATTCTTCTTTTGAAGAAATGAATCTTTGTTTAAATAAAAAAGTTTATTTAACTTTTAAATCTTCAAGTATTCATATTTTTTAAAATGAAATTTTTAAAATGAAAATAAATACAATTTCTTTATTAGATTTAAAAATACCTGTTCAGTATTTAAAAGGAATAGGCCCAGAAAGGGCTAAACTTTTGAATACTTTAGGCATTAAAACTATTTTAGATTTACTTCAATATTATCCTCGTGATTATAGAGATTGTAGTAAAATTAAAAAAATTTCCCATCTTTTCTATCAAAAAGAAAATTTAGCAATAGAAACAATTTATGCTACTATTGAAACTACTCAAGTTATTACTCCTCATGGATTTTATAAACAACCAATTTATAAAGTAATAATTAAAGATGATACAGGAATAGCATCTTTAATATTTTTTAATCAAAAAAAATTTTTCAAATATTTTGATAAAATATTTATTAATGGAAAAAAAATAATAGTATCTGGTAATTTTAAAATTAAATTTAATGAACTTCAAAGTTATAGTTTTGATTATGAATTAATTGATGAAGATGAAAATACAGAATCTATTCAAACTGGGAAAATTATTCCAATTTATAAATTATCTGGTTATGTAAAAAATATGAGATTATTAAGAAATTTTATTAAAAAAGGACTTGATGAATATTTTGGAAAATTAAATGATTTAATCCCTTTGTTTATTCGTGAAAAAATGAATTTTTTAGATATTAACGAATCTCTTTTTCAAATTCATTTTCCTTCTTCTTATGAAACATTACAAAAAGCAAAAAATAGATTAATTTTTGATGAATTTTTCTTTTTTCAAATTGCTTTATTTTTAAAAAAGCAAATTTATATTTTACCTAAAAAAGAATTATTTTTTAAAATTACAAATCAATTTATTTCTCATTTTTATAATAATTTACCATTTCAATTAACAGAAGCTCAAAAAAAAGTAATAAAAGAAATTAAATTAGATATGTGCAGTGAACACTCAATGAATCGTTTATTACAAGGAGATGTTGGTTCTGGAAAAACAATAGTTGCTATTTTTGCTATGTTAATTTGTTGTGAAAGTGGGTATCAAGCAACAATAATGGCTCCTACAGAAATATTAGCAGAACAACATTATCTTACACTTCATAAAAATTTGGAAAAATTAGGTATAAAAATAGGACTTCTTTCAAGTGGTTTAAAATTTTCAGAAAAAAAAGATACTATAAAAAAAATTGAAGATGGAGAAATAAATATTGTAATTGGTACTCATAGTTTAATTCAAGAATCTGTTAAGTTTAAAAATTTAGGACTTGTTGTTATTGATGAACAACATAAATTTGGAGTACTTCAAAGAGATGCTTTAAGAAAAAAAGGACAAAATTTAGATGTTTTAATAATGACAGCAACTCCTATTCCGAGAACTCTTTCTTTAACAGTTTATGGAGATTTAGATGTTTCTATATTAAATGAATTACCAAAAGGAAGAAAACAAATAATAACAAAATGGATTACAGAAAAAAAAAGAAAAGAAATGTATACTTTTTTAAAAGAAGAAATAAAAAAAGGACATCAAGTATATATTGTTTATCCATTAATTGAAGAATCAGAAAAAATAGATCTTAAAGCAGCTATAATAATGCAAAAACATCTTCAACAAGATATTTTTCCAGATTTAAAAGTAGGTTTATTGCATGGAAAAATGAAAGTTCAAGAAAAAGAAGAAATAATGTCTGCATTTAAAAACAATGAAATACAAATATTAGTTTGTACTACAGTAGTAGAAGTAGGAATAGATATTCCCAATGTAACAGTAATGGTAATTGAACATGCAGAAAGATTTGGATTATCTTCTCTTCATCAATTAAGAGGAAGAATTGGAAGAGGAAGTAAAGAATCATATTGTTTGCTTTTTACAGGAGTTAAGCTTTCATTGGAAGCAAAAGAAAGAATAAAAGCAATGCTTCAAACATCAGATGGTTTTAAAATTGCTGAACTTGATTTAAAACAAAGAGGTCCTGGAGAATTTATGGGAACAAGACAACATGGATTGCCAGATTTGAAATTAGCTAATTTAATTACAGATATAAAAATTTTAGAAATTGCTCGTAAAACAGCATTTCAAATAATTGAACAAGATAAATCTCTTTTAAAACCAGAATATTTTTTAATTAAACGAAAAATAATTGAAGAATATAAAGAAAAAATGAAATTAACAATGGTAGGATGAAAAGTAAAAAACTTGACATTTATATTTTTAGATGTAATCTTTTCTATTCTGACTTCTAAATTTTGTATTTTGAATTCTATTTAAAATGAATTTTTTCTTTATTTCGAACATTTGTATTTCGATATTCGGATTTCGAATTTTCTTTATCGTTATGGAGGTTTTTTTGATTTTAAAGAATTTATATCAATATAAATATTTATTTTTTAATTTAATTACTAATGATTTAAAGTTACGATATAAAAAATCATTTTTAGGATTTTTTTGGACATTTCTTAATCCATTAGGTTTAATGTTTATATATGCAATAGTTTTTTCACAAATCATGCGATTTGATATGAAAAATTTTCATATATTTTTATTATGTGGTTTATTGCCTTGGAATTTTTTTGCAAGTTCTTTAATTCAATCATCTTCTTCTATTTTAAATAATGCTGGATTGATAAAAAAAGTATATGTGCCAAAAGAAATATTTCCTTTATCTATTATTGGAACGAATTTAATTAATTATGTCCTTTCCTTGATTCCTTTAGGAATATTTTTATGGATAGCTAAAATTTCTATTTCATTTTCTATTTTATTTTTGCCTTTAATTTTGATAATTCAAATAATATTTATGTCTGGTTTAGTTTTAATTCTTTCTAGTATAACAATTTTTTTTAGAGATGTAGTTCACATTTTAGAAATTGTGATTTCAGCATGGTTTTTTTTAACTCCAATCATTTATCCTATACAAACATTAGAAAAAGGACCATTGATAATGATTTTAAAACTTAATCCTATGGCTTATATTATAGAAATGTATCATAATATTTTTTATTATGGAATAATGATAGATATTAAAATAATGTTATTGCTTTTAATATTATCTTTAATTACTTATTTATTTGGAAGTTTTATTTTTAAACGGTTAGAAACAGAATTTATGAAAAAAATATAAATAGGATATGAAATTGAAATCAGAAATATTAAAAAAAAAGAAGAAATAAAAAAATGACAATGAAAATTGATCCATTAGATTTCCCTTTTGATTTATATGGTCGATACAAGGATTTACAAAAAATTATTGAAGTTATTATTAGAGAACAAAAAAATAAAATAACTACAAAAATATTAGATATAGGTGGATATTTTCCTTTTTTAGGAGAAGAAATTTATCCTATTCAATATTTTATTCAAAATGCACATTTTTATATTTTAGATATGCAAGATTCTAAAAATAATAACAATTATATCAAAGGAAGTGGTTTATTTTTACCTTTTAAAAATGAAAGTATTGAAATTATTACTTCTTGTGATACTTTTGAACATATTCCTTCAGAAAAAAGAGAACAATTTATTTTAGAATTACTTAGAGTGGCAAAAGATTATGTAATCATTATTGCTCCATTTAAAAAACAAGAAACAGAATTAGTAGAAAAAATTTCAAGAGAATTTTATATTAAAAAATTTAAAAAAATACATCCTTTTTTAGAAGAACATATCAAAAATGGGCTTCCAGATATTCTAAAATTAAAAAATTTATTAAAAAAAATGAATTTGGAATATTTAGAATTTTCTAGTGGATATTTATTTAGTTGGTTAACAATGATGATTCTAAAGCATTATGTTTTATCTTTACCAGATTCTCTTTATTTGCATACAATGATTGATAGATTTTATAATATGAATTTTTTTGAAGAAAATAGAAGGGTTCCTTCTTACAGAAATATATTTGTAATTTCTAAAAAAAAAAGAAAATTCAGTTTTTGAAATCATGGGGAAAGAATTTAATGAAAAAAAAGATGATAATCAAGCAAATTATAAAATAAATCTTTTTCAACTTTTATTAAATTTTATAGAGTTAGAACAGGAAAATAAAATAGAAAATGTATTACAAGAGAAGATAACATCATTAGAAACAAAGCATCAAGAAGAATTACAAGAAATTTTAAAATTTTTGTAGAATAATATTTTTTTACAATTTAGAGAGAAAAATGAAAATAGCACAAGTTATTATTTTATTTGTTCCAGATTTTACAGGAGGAGCATCTATTTTATGTGCAAACATTTCTGAAGCTTTAGCAAAAAAAAATGAAGTAGAAGTTTTTTGTGGCAGAATAGATCCTTCTTCGCCACTTTTGCACCTTAAAAAATATAATTATAAGTCAGTAAAAGTAACTTCTATTAATACTTATTCTTTTTTTGATATAGATAAAATAGAAAATTATTATAATCCGCAAATTGATAATTATTTTATGAATTTTATAGAAAAATTTAATCCTGATATTATTCATTTTCATGCATTACAAGGATTAGGTGCTACTCTTATAGAAATTGCTAAACAGAAAAATATTCCTTTTACTATTACTATGCATGATTGGTGGTGGTTGTGTCCACGGCTTTTTATGGCTATTTCGCAAAAAGTTTGTTCTTCTGTAATAAATTTTGAGAGTTGTAATTGTGGAATAGAAAAAAACTTTTTACAAAACAGATACCAATATTTACAAAAAGTAATTAAAAATGTAAAATTTTTAGTTCCTTCAAATTATCTTAAAAATTCTTTAATTGATAATAAATTTAATTCAGAAAATATTTTGGTCAATGAAAATGGAATTTTTCATCAACCAAATAATTTAAACAAAATTACTTCTAATGTAGTAAGATTTGGTTATTTAGGAGGAGGAAATCCTCTTAAAGGTTTTCTTTTTTTATTAGAATGCTTTCAAAAAATAAAAAATGAAAATTGGATATTAAAATTATATGGATATAGTAATATAATTTCTTTAGAAGAACAAAAAAAATGTTCGACTAATATTAAATTTTTATCTTCTTTTTCTCCTAATAAATTAGAAGAAATTTTATCTTCTATTGATATGGTTATAGTTCCTTCTATTGTGAGAGAATCTTTTTCATTAGTAACAAGAGAAGCAATGCAATATAAAATTCCAGTTATTGCTTCTGATTGTGGTGGGCCTGAAGAAATCATTAAACATTTAAAAAATGGATTGATTTTTAAAACTCTTGATGCTGATAGTTTTATTTCTTGTATTAATTTAGTTATCAAAGAATATCCTGATATTTTATCTCATTTTAAAGAAAATATTGATATTGCACAAATAAAAACTATTGAACAACAAACAAAAGAATTAGAAAAAAAATATGATATTATAATAAAAAATAAGCAAAATATTTTTAATCTGCAAAAATATAAAACAAATTGTGAAGATTTAAATAAAATAAATTGGATTTCAGAAGAGCATCATTATTTATACAAAAGAAAAGATGGTTTTACATTTTATTTAGATAAAGCATTTTTGCATCTTTTAACAAATATAAATTTTGATGCCATCCATGAACAAATGAATATTTTATTTCAACTTTCTCAAGAAGAAGTTAATGAAATGATAGATATTTTAATTAAACTGGAATTAATAAAAAAATGAATGAAAAAGTTTCTATAATTATTTTAAATTACAATGGTTTAAATCTTTTAAAAAATTGTTTAGAAAGTATAAAAAAACAAACATATTCTTTTATGGAAATTATTTTAGTGGATAATGGATCACAAGATAATTCTGTTCAATTTATTAAAGAAAAATATCCTGAAATAATAATCATTGAAAATAAAAAAAATTTAGGTTTTTGTAAGGGAAATAATAAAGGAGTAAAAAAAGCTTCTGGAGAATATTTATTTTTATTAAACAATGATACTGTTTTGGATGAAAATTGTATTTTAAATTTAATTGAAGAAATAAAAACAAAGCCTTCTAATTGTATTGGTGTTTTTCCTAAACTTTTATTTAAAGATGCTCCTTTATTAATTAATGCTTTTGGAGTAATATGGAATTATAAAAATCATTGGAGAGATAATCGTGTAGGATTATTAGATTTAGGACAATTTAATTTTTCAGAGCAAGTATTTGGTTCTCTTTTTTCTGCTGTTTTATTTAAAAAAAATGAATTTATTGAAATTGGAATGTTTGATGAAAATTTTTTTTGTTATGGAGAGGATTTTGATGTTTCATATAGAGCCAATATTTTAGGTTATGTTTTTTATACATCTCCTCAATCTATTGTTTATCATCAATATAGAGCATCAAGTGGAGATAAAAAAAATCCAGAATATTCATTTTATTTATTTATTAGAAATTATTTTCAAGTATTTATAAAAAATTATGAATGGATTAATTTGAAAAAAGATTTTAAAAATATAATTTCTTTTTATTATTTATCATCTTTTAACTGGTATATAAAATCAAGACAATATAAAAATTTAATAATAGTTCATCTGCGTGTTTTACTATATTATATTTTCAACATAAGAAATATTTTAAAAGAACGAAAAAAGATTCAAAAAAAAAGAAAAGTTAGAGATATTGATGTTTGGAATTTTTCTTCTAAAATAGGTCAATATAATATTTTTCATTATGATAATTCACCAGTAATTAGTTTAAAAAATTTTTATACTGCAAAAAAAAAGATTAAAGAAACTTATTTTGAAAAATAATAAATGGAGAAAACAATAAATGAAAAAAATTTTAGTTATTTGTGAAGATAGAATTGGTGAAAAAATGGCTGGGCCTGGTATTAGAAGTTTTGAAATGTGTAAATTTTTTAGCCAACATTTTTTTACAATTTTAGCATTACCTAATTCTTGTAAAAAAACAAAAATAAAATGCTCTTTTGAAATAAAATTTGCAGATTTTGGAAATACAAATGAAATGGAAAATTTTATTAAAGATTTAAATCCAGATGTATTATTGTTTAATAGTGTTAATATTGGAAGTTATTATTTTTTACAAAATTTAGAAATTCCTATAATTATTGATTTATATGTCCCAACGCCTTTTGAAAATTTAGAATTAAATATTAATGCAGATATTTCTTTAGAACAAAAAGAAAATTTTTATAATGATGAATTAATGTCTTTGAAAAATAAAATATTAATAGGAGATTATTTTCTTTGTGCAAATGAAAAGCAAAAAGATTTGTTTATTGGAATGTTCACAATTTTAGGAAAAATAAATCCTAAACTTTATTTGCAAAATAAAACTTTTGATAATTTAATTAATGTTGTTCCTTTTGGAATATCTTCTAATGAGCCGATTCATTCTAAACAAGTAATAAAAGGTGTGTATCGAGGAATTGATGAAAAAGATTTTGTTTTAATTTGGGCTGGAGGTATTTGGGAATGGTTAGATCCTTTAACTGTTATAAAAGCATTAAATTTAGTATTAAAAAAAAGACGCGATGTAAAATTACTTTTTTTAGGAACAAAACATCCAGCAGGTATTCCTGAAATGCAAATGTTTAAAAAAGCAAAAGAATTAAGTATAGATTTGGGTTTATATAATAATTTTGTTTTTTTCAATGAAGATTGGATAAATTATGAAGATAGGCAAAATTTTTTATTAGAAGCAGATATAGGTATTTCTGCTCATTTTTCTATAATGGAAACGCAATTTTCTTTTAGAACAAGAATACTTGATTATTTTTGGGCTAAATTGCCAATGATTCTTACTAAAGGAGATGTTTTAAGTGAGTTTGTTCAAAAAAATTCTTTAGGAGAAATAATAGATTATGGAGATGTAAATGGATGGGAAAAAGCAATTTTAAAATTGATAGAAAATAAAGAATTATATTCTCAATATTGCAAAAATATTGCTCTTATAAGAGGTCAATTTGTTTGGGATAAAGCATTAGAGCCTTTGATTGAATTTTGTAAAAATTCTTCTAAAAAACCAAAAATTAATTTTGATCAAAAAATGAAAGTAAATTTGATAGAAAAAAATCAACAAGAAAAAACTGATTTTGAAAAAAAATTTTCTTTGACAGAATCTATAAAAAATATAATTCAACAAAAAAAAGAAGAAAATAATATACAAAAACAACAGATAAATGAAATTTTAAATAATATATCTTTTTTGAAAGAAAAAATTTCTATCATAGAAGAAAGATTATATCATACTAATCTTTTTGTGGAAAAAGTAAGATGTTCATTTATTTATAAAATATTGAAAAAAATAAAAAAATGAAAAAAATGATAATTTTAATTATTTTAAGTTTTTATTTAACTGGTTGCGATACTGAGATTATAAATGTATTTCAAGAAAAAGAAAATAGTCATGTAGAAGAAATTTGTGGTTCAAAAAAAATAGGTCAAACATTTTATTATAATGGAAAAGATATTTCTGAAATAGAAATTTTAATGGCTAATTATTGCAATAGACAAAATACAAAAGATATTATTTTTCATTTTGGGTATTTAGAAACAGAAAAAATTTTTTCTATTTCAGATTTAAAAACATTAAGAACATTAGTAATTAATGCAAGTCAAATTAAAGATAATGAATATTTTTCTTTTCAATTTCCTGCAGTAAAAACAAATAAAAATAAAAAGTATTTTTTTTATTTAGAATCCCCAGAATCTTATTCTGGGAATGCTATTACTTTATATTATCAAGATGATAATGTATATAAAAATGGTGTAATGATAATTGATAATAATGAAACTAATTTTGATATGGCATTTAAAATTTCTGGAAAAAGTGGATTTTTTAACATTTTAAAAAATATAGGTAAAGATTTTGGAAAAAAGGCTTCTAAAGATACATATTTTATAATTTTATATGTTATTTTGTTAATAATAATTATTGGAATATTGATTAAAATAGAAAGAAAATAAAATGAGTAAAATATTATTTATAAGCGAAGGTATTGTTGATAAAAAAATGGCTGGACCTGGAATGCGTTATTTAGAAATGTCTAAATATTTATCTAAATTTCATTCTGTTATATTGGCTTGTCCTAATAAAAGTTCTTTAAAAAATGAAAATTTTGAAATAGTTTTTTATACTAAAAATTCTTTAAAAAAAATTATTGCACTTGTAGATATAATTATAATTCCTTGTTCTTTGGCTGCTAAATATTCTTTTTTATGGAAATTAAAAAAGCAACATATTGTTATAGATTTATTTGATTCTATTAATGTTGAAAATTTAGAATTTTTTAAATATGAAAATTTAAAAAAACGAATTTTTCTTCATAACTATGATTTATTAAAAATAAAAAATAGTTTATTATTGGGAGATTTTTTTATTTGTGCTAATGAAAAACAAAAAGATTATTGGACAGGAATGCTTATGGCTTTAAATAAAATAAATCCATTGACTGTAAAAAAAAATATGATTGATATTGTTTCATCTGGTATTTCAAAAGAAGAACCAAAACATAAAATAAAAGTTTTAAAAGGAATTTATTCAGGAATTAATGAAAATGATAAAGTAATAATTTGGGGAGGAGGCATTTGGAATTGGTTAGATCCTATTACTTTAATTAATGCAATGAATTTAATTGTACAAAAAAATAAAAATATAAAAATGTTTTTTATGGGAATTTCAAAAATTAATTCTGAAATTCCTCAAATGCAAATTTGTTTATCTGCTATTAAATTAAGTAAAGATTTGAATTTATATAATAAATATGTTTTTTTTAATGAAGATTGGGTTTTGTATGAGGAAAGACAAAATTATTTATTAGAAGCAGATATAGGTATAAGCTTACATTATGATACGCTTGAAACAGAATATTCTTCAAGAACTCGAATTTTAGATTATATTTGGTGCAATTTACCCATTATTTGCACTGAAGGTGATATAATGGCAAAGTATGTAGAAAAATATCAATTAGGAAAAGTAGTTAAATATCAAGATGTTGATAATTTAGTTGAAACAATTTTAATGGTATTAAATTCTTCTCAACATAATGTTTATAAAGAAAATATAAAAAATATAAAAAAAATGTTTTTAAGGGATACACAATTAGAAAATTTAAAAAAATATTGTGATGATCCTTACAAAATTAGTAATGAACCTAAAAGAAGATTAAAAATAAGCAAAATTTTATTTATGAATTTGGTTTGGTTAAGAATAAAAGATATTGTGCAAAAAAAGGGAGAAATATGCAAGAAATTAAAATTAAAAATATTAAATTAGGAGAAAATTGTCCTTTAGTTTTAATTGCTGGGCCTTGTGTGATAGAGCAAGAACAAGAAATGCTTGAAATTGCTGAAAATCTAAAAAAAATCACAGAAAAATTAAAAATTCCTTTTATTTTTAAATCTTCTTATGATAAAGCAAATAGATTATCTATAAAATCTTATAGAGGCCCAGGATTAAAAAAGGGCTTAAAAATTCTTTCTAAAATTAAAAAAGAATTTGATTTACCAATTCTTTCTGATATTCATTGTAAAGAAGAAATTCAAAAAATTTTAGAAGTATTAGATGTAATTCAAATACCAGCTTTTTTATCAAGACAAACAGATTTAGTTGTTGCTGTGGCTAAAACAGGAAAAGTTATCAATATTAAAAAAGCTCAATTTTTGGCTCCATGGGATATGAAAAATATTGTTGAAAAAATAACAAGTTCTGGCAACAATAATCTTTTTATTACAGAAAGAGGTTCTTGTTTTGGTTATAATAATTTAGTTGTAGATATGTGTTCTATTCCTATAATGCAAAAATTTGGATTTCCAGTTATATTTGATGGAACTCATAGTGTTCAAAAACCAGGAGGAGGAGGTAGTTTTTCTGGAGGAAATAGAGAATTTATTTTTCCTTTAACTAAAGCAGCAGTTGCTGCTGGATGTTCTGGCATTTTTCTTGAAGTACACAAAAATCCAGATAAAGCACTTTGTGATGGGTCTAATATGTTAGCTTTAAAAGATTTAGAAGAACTTTTAAAGCAAGTAATCGAAATTCATAAAATTATTTCAAAAAAATGAATCTTCCTCGCATAAATGGAGAGGAATCTTCTCTGCAAGGAAAATATATTATTATTGTGCCAATTCATCCCCGTTTAAGAGACGGGGTATTCTTGGCACTTCCAGATAAAGAGGTGTTTATTGATTATAAAACAAGCTCAACAAATATTAAAAATTGAACAAGAAGCTATTAAAAATCTTATTTCGCGAATAGATGAAAATTTTGAAAAGGCAATAGAAATATTATATAATTGTAAATCACGAGTAATAGTTATTGGTTTAGGAAAATCTGGTTTAATTGGTAGAAAAATTGCTGCAACACTTTCAAGTACTGGAACACCAGCATTATTTCTTCATGCAGCAGAAGCATCTCATGGCGATTTAGGAGTAATAACTAAAGATGATTGTATAATTGCAATATCTAATAGCGGAGAAACAGAAGAAATTATTAAACTGATACCTTTTTTTAAAATTATGGGTGTTAAATTAATTTCTTTAACTGGTAAATTGAATTCTACTTTAGCAAAAGAAAGTGATGTTGTTTTAGATGTTTCTGTTAAAAAAGAAGCTTGTTTTTTAGGGCTTGCACCCACATCAAGCATTATTGCTACACTTGCTATGGGTGATACTTTGGCAATAGTGCTTTTAAAAAAGAAAAATTTTAAAAAAGAAGATTTTGCTTTTTTTCATCCGGGTGGTAGTTTAGGAAAACATATATTTTTAAAAGTTAAAGATGTAATGCGTAAAAATAATGAAATTCCAATTATTGATGAAAATTCAGAAGTAAAACAAGTGCTTTTTAAAATGAGTTATCCTTATAATTTTGGGGTAGCAATAATAGTAAATAAGCAAAAAAAAATGTCGGGGATATTTACAGATGGTGATTTAAGAAAAATATTGCAAAAAGATGATAATGTTTTAAGCAAAAAAATAAAAGAAATAATGAATAAATCAGCTAAAATAATAGATGAAAATGAATTAGCTGCTAAAGCCATATCCTTAATGGAAAATTATAATATTACTTGTTTAGTTGTTGTTGATTTAAAAAAAATACCAATTGGATTAGTTAGATTACATGATCTTCTTAAAATAGGTTTTTTAAGTAATTGGCAAGAAAATGAAAAAAGTAGAAATTGGAGAGAAGTATAATCAAAAAATATAAATTTAGATAGAAATAATTTAAGTAGAAAAATTAAATATAAACAAAAACAAATAAAAAAAACTGTTGTTACTTTGTCAATATGTTAATTTTTTACTACGTGAAAATGTTAATTTTTTAGATTGAAAAATTAACATATTTTCACATATTCTCGTTGGTTTAAAAAACTTTCTATTTTTTTATTGAGTTTATAGG
>JBDRGX010000101.1:0-7024 GCA_043817485.1 bacterium | reverse complement strand
TCGTTTAAGCATATTTTCAATTTCAGCAAAAGAAGAATTACTAATTTTCTGGCTTGTTATCAGTTTTTCATTTTTGGATTGTAAAAAACCACTTTTCACACCAGCACCAATTATAAACAAAGAAAAAACTAAAATAAAAATTATAATTAATGGCATTTTATTTTTCTCCTTTCAAATTTTTTAGTACCACCAATTAAGTCGGCATGAGTGTTTAAATACAACCTTGGTAATTACTCACATATTGTAACCATCACTTAAAAATAGGATATTTTATAAATATTTTTTAAGATTATTTTTCTTTTTCATTTCTTCTACTATTTTTTTAACTTCTTGGTGTCTATTTTTATCTAATATTAAAACAGCATTTTTGGTAGAAATTATAATTAAATTAGAAACTCCAAGTGTTGTTACAATACTATTTTCATTATCATTATAAATAATAGTGTTTTTAGTATCATAAGCAATATGTTCTCCTACAATAATATTTTCATCTTTATTTTTTTTATAAATTCGTTCTAATGAAATCCATGAACCAAGGTCATCCCATGAAAAAGAACTTTTAATCATGAAAACTTTTTTAGATTTTTCCATTATTCCATAATCAATAGAAATAGATTCTAATGATTCAAAAACTTCTTTTTTAATTTTTTCTTCTTTTGAAGTTCCAATATATTTAGCTATTTTCATAAGTCCAGTGTATAAATTAGGTAAATAAGTTTTTATTTCTTCTAAAATAGATTCACAAGACCAAATAAATATTCCACTATTCCAAAAAAAATCACCAGATTTAATCATTTTTTGAGCTTTATCTAATGATGGTTTTTCTTCAAATTTTAGTACTGGATAAAGACCATTAGCACATTTTTGCCCTGCTTCAATATATCCATATCCTGTTTCAGGTCTATTTGGAGTAATTCCGATGGTAATTAAAACTTTATCTTTTTCAGCAATAGAAAGAGATTTTTTAATTATATCACGAAATTTTAATTCATTTTTAATATGATGATCTGCTGTAAGAATTATCATTACTGCTTTTGGATCTTTTTTAATAATATAAGTTGCGGCTAAACCAATAGCAGCAGCAGTATTTTGTGATAAAGGTTCAATAATAAAATTAAGATTACTTTTAATTATTTTTTTGATATTTTTTTGCAAATTTTGATTAGTAGAAATATATATTTGTTTTTGAGGAATAAGTGGAGTAATTCTTTCAAATGTATTTTCAAGAAGAGATTTTTTATTTACTAATGGAAGAAGTTGTTTTGGAAAAGAAACTCTACTTTTAGGCCAAAATCTTTCTCCTCTACCTCCAGCAATAATTACTGCGTAATTCATTTTTTTTTCCTTTCTATAATAAAATTTAAAAATTGGTTTTTTATAAGGTTAAATTAAAAATATCGAAATTCGAAACAAATTCACATAACCAAAAATACAAAATAAATTTGAAATTTGAAATTTGGTAATTTGCAATGTTTTATTTTTAATTGCAACTTGAGTTAAGATTTTTATTCACCTATAATTTTTACTAAAATTCGTTTTTTTCTTTGGCCATCAAATTCGCCATAAAATATTTGTTCCCATGGACCAAAATCAAGATTGTTATTAGTTATGGCAACAACAACCTCTCTTCCCATTATTGTTCGTTTTAAGTGGGCATCAGCATTGTCTTCTCCTGTTAGATTATGTTGGTAATGGGATGGTTTATAGGGTGCAAGTGTTTCTAACCAATTATTATAGTCTTGAATAAGTCCAGATTCATTATCATTTATATAAATACTTGAGGTAATGTGCATAGAATTTACAAGACATAAACCTTCTTTTATTTTGCTTTTTTTAACTAACTCTTCTACTTGTGAAGTAATGTTTATGTGTGCTTGTTTAGTTTTAGTATTAATCCATAAATATTCTGTTAAAGATTTCATTTTTTTATTTTCCTTTTATAAATAATTTTAATAATAAAAATAATACCTTTTTATATAAATTTTTCTTAGTGAAAATCATTGTTTATTCTTTTTAGTTATTTATTTTAATTTTTCCATAATAGATTTTATTCCAGCAAATAATCCTTCTTCATATTTTGTTTCTTTTAGAAATGGAACAACAATATTATCTAAAATATTTCCAGATTCTTCATCTGTTAAAATATGTTCTAATCCAAATCCTACTTCTGATTCTATTCTTCTTTCTTCCATAGATAATAATATCATTACACCTTTATTATTTTTTCCTCCAATTTTCCATTCATTAAATAGCCAAAAAATATATTGAGATGGAATAAGAGGTGTTGTGTTTTTGCAAATAACAACTACAATAGTAATTTTTGTTTTATTATAAAAATCACTAATATAATTTTCCATTTCTTTTTTTATATTTTCAGAAATTACATTAGCAAAATCATTTATATACCCAGAAAGTTTAGGAATTTGTTTAAAAAGTTTATCCCATTCATTGACATCAAATGTACATTTTTTACAAATACCTGTTTTATCAGAAATTTCTATTTTACATTTTGGACATTCCATAAAAATTCTCCTTTAATTATAATTGAAAAATAAAAATATAAAAATGTAAACTTGTTTTTTTGATATTATGCACAAAAATTACTTATTTTTTTATATTTAACATAAGATATTTTTAAAAACTTCTTCCTGCTCCACCACCACCAGAGCATCCTCCACCAAAGCCACCACTAAAACTACCGCCACCAAAATTACTTTCACCAAATCCACCACCATAATAACCGCCGTAATAAGCAGAATGTACTTTTTGAGGAATTTTTTTCATTGTTTTCCATTCATAATTACAATTTTTGCAAAAATAAACAGTTTCTGCAATTCCAGAAAAAGTAAGACTAGCTTTTTCAATAACTTTATAACTTTTTTGTTTTACATTTTTTTTTGTTTTACATTTTTTGCAACAAGGTATTGAAAAACGATTAGTAGAACTTAATATTGAAAAAATTATAAAAATAAAAAATATAATTGGTGCTAATAAATTTGAAGAATTTTTAGTTTTTGAAATATTTTTATTACTTTTTATCTCACTTCCAGAATTTTCTTTAATTATTCCAGAAAAAACTTTTACTCCTTCTAAAAGTCCTTGTTCCCATTGTCCTTGTTTAAAATAAGGAACTACATGTTTATCAAGTATTTCTCCAGATAATCCATCTGTAATAATGCCTTCTAATCCATATCCTATTTCAATCTCAATTCGTTTTTCTTTTATTGCCAAAAGCATAAGTAATCCATTATCTTTTCCTTTTTTTCCAATTTTCCATTCTTGAAAAAGTTTGACTGCATATTCTTTAGATTCATAAGGACTAATGCTTTGCACTGTTACAACAACAAATTCTGTTGTTGTATCTTTTTCAAATTGTTGTAAAAAAACTTCTATTTCATTTTTAGAAGTTTCATTTAAAACTTTAGCAAAATCATTAACGAAGCCAGAAGGTTTAGGAAAATCATTTTTTTCTGCTAATGCAAAAGTAATTAAAAGAATAAATATTGAAAAGCAAATACTAAATTTTTTCAAAATCATTATTCTTCTCCAAATACATCTTTTGCTACAGGTGCTTTTTCTGCACCTGTTTGAGATTCAAAATAATTTTTTTCTTTATCAAATCCAAAAATATTTACCCAAAATCTTCCTATAAAACTTTTTGCTGTATAATTATATTGTTTAACTTTTTCATTATATCTCATTCTTTGAACTGCAATTCTATTTTCTGTTCCTTCCCATTGATCCATCAATCTTGTAAATTCTTCATTAGCTTTTAAATTAGGATAATTTTCTACAATCATTAAAAGGCGAGATAAACATCCTTCTATTTCACCAGCAGCTTTTATTTTATCATTTGGTGTTTTAGCTCCAGAATATCTTGTTCTTGCTTCAGCAATATTTTCAAATACTTGTTTTTCATGTTTTGCATATCTTTTTACAACTTCAACCATATTAGGAATTAAATCTATTCTTCTTTGGTATAGAGTTTCTACATGAGACCAAGATTCTTTAACATTTTGATCTAATTTAACAATTTTATTGTAGACTCCTATTATCGACATTCCAATAATTAAAATAAAAACTACTAAACCTATTCCAACTATACAACCAATTTTTTTCATTTTTTAAATCCTTTCTTTAAATGTAATGTTAAAAGTTTTGAACATTTGTGTTTTGGTCATTTGATATTGTTTCGAATTTCGTGCTTCAAATTTAGATTTTAATGATTTTTCTTTAATTCAAAATTTAAAATTCAAAATTCAAAATTATTTTTTGTGCCTCTATGCCTTCTTTTCCATTATCTTTTTTTAAGATTGCTTCGCTAATGCTCGCAATGACGCACTACAAGGCCTTATCATTACAAAAAGCATTTACAACAAAGCAATTTTTTCTCTATTCCTTTCTTTCTTTATGCCTCTGTGCCTTTTTTCTTTCTTCTAATTCAAAATTTAAAATTTATAATTTCTTTCCTAACAGCCTACAGCCTATCTACCTACAGCCTTTTTACTTCAACATCAACATCTTTTTACAATTTTGTACCTTATTGTCAATAATTGTTTCGTAAAAATACATTCCTGAAGCAACTTCGTTGCCTAAATTATTTCTACCGTCCCAATATACTGAACTGTTGGCAGTATTTCCCATTATTTCCCTAATTACTTGTCCAAGAATATTATATATTTTTATCTTCACATTTGACATTTGTAATTTATCATTTGTCATTTCTAAAGGTATATAGCATTCTGGATTAAATGGATTTGGATAATTATCATATGCTACAATTTTTGCATTAGATATTGCAGTTATTTTTACTGCTGCTGTTACAGTAAAGCCATTTGTTAATGTCCCTACTTGAGTATCTGGATTAGTTACTACAACATCATAGACATTGGGAATAATACCTGCTGGGATTGTTGCAGTTAATTGCGTTACACTAACAAAAACTACATTAGTGCAATCAGTTGTACCAATTTTCACTGTTGGTGTAGCAGTAAAATTCGTACCAGTAATAGTGATATTAGTTGCAACATTATTATTCCCTGTATTAGGTGATATACTGCTAACTGTTGGGATTATCAAAAGAACAAACTTCTTAATATAATTATTCCCTGAATCAACAACATAAGCATTGCCTGATCCATCTGTTGCTATTCCCCTGGGATTATTAAATTGTCCATCTCCTGAACCAAGACTTCCAAATTTAGTTATAAATACTCCATTAGAGCTGAACTTCTGAATACGATGATTTTGTGTATCAGTAACACAAACATTATTTAAGAAATCTATTGCTATTCCTTTAGGATTATTAAATTGTCCATCTCCTGAACCAAGATTTCCCCATTTAGTTAGAAATACTCCACTATTGTTGAACTTTTGTATACAATTATTTCCTGAATCAGCAACATAAGCATTGCCTAAACTATCTATTGCTATTCCATAAGGATTATTAAATTGTCCATTCCCTGCACCTTGACTTCCAAATTTAGTTAGAAATACTCCATTAGATGTGAACTCTTGTATACAATGATTTTGTGTATCAGCAACATAAACATTACCTGATCCATCTATTGCTATTCCATAAGGATTATTAAATTGTCCATTTCCTGCACCAAAACTTCCAAATTTAGTTATAAATACTCCAGCAGAACTGAACTTTTGTATACGATTATTTAATGTATCAGCAACATAAACATTATCTAATCCATCTATTGCTATTCCATAAGGATTATTAAATTGTCCATCTCCTGTCCCAAAACTTCCAAATTTAGTTATAAATACTCCATTAGAACTGAACTTTTGTATACGATTATTTAATGTATCAGCAACATAAACATTGCCTAAACTATCTATTGCTATTTTTTCAGGAGAATTAAATTGTCCATCTTCTAAAAAATTATTTACAAATTTAGTTATAAATACTCTATTAGATGTGAATTTTTGAATACGATGATTTTGTGTATCAGAAACATAAATATTACACATTCCATTTCTATCTATTGCTATTCCTCCAGGATTATTAAATTGTCCATCTCCTGAACCAAGACTTCCAAATTTAGTTATAAATACTCCATTAGATGTGAATTCCTGAATACGATGATTCCATGTATCAACAACATAAACATTGTCTAAACTATCTATTGCTATTCCATAAGGATAATTAAACTGTCCATCTCCTGAACCTGCACTTCCCCATTTAGATATAAATACTCCATCAGAGCTGAACTTCTGAATACGATTATTCCCTGTATCAGCAACATAAACATTGTCTGATCCATCTATTGCTATTCCTCTAAACCAACTAAATTGTCCATCTCCTGAACCTGCACTTCCCCATTTAGTTATAAATACTCCAGCAGATGTAAACTTCTGAATACGATGATTATTTTCATCAACAACATAAACATTGCCTAAACTATCTATTGCTATTCCATAAGGATTATTAAACTGTCCATCTCCTGAACCTTGATACCCCCATTTAGTTATAAATACTCCAGCAGATGTAAACTTCTGAATACGATGTTTCCATGAATCAGTAACATAAACATTACCTGATCCATCTATTGCTATTCCATAAGGATTTTCAAATTGTCCATCTCCCCAACCAAGATTTCCCCATTTAGTTATCAATACTCCAGCAGATGTAAACTTCTGAATACGATGATTATTTGTATCAGCAACATAAACATTGCCTAAACTATCTATTGCTATTCCATAAGGATAAAAAAAATTCCATGGTTGTTGTAAAACAGACCACTTTCTTTCAAATTCATATCTTTCTTCAGCAAAAACAAAACTATTCAAAACAATAATAGCAAAAAACATTATCAATTTAAAAATTTTAAAATTCAAATACTTTTTCATATGCTTTTATCTCCTTTTATTTTTTCGTATTGTCAAAAGTATTTTGACAATACGCTTTAAAATGCTTATTATTAGCAATTATTAAGATTTTATTTGCTTCTCCCCCCTTTTTTATACTATAAATAAAAAAAAATAAAAAAAAAGGAGATGCAAATCAATGAAT
>JBDRGX010000100.1:0-8042 GCA_043817485.1 bacterium | reverse complement strand
CTGCAAGTATTATTGATGGATTGTTGATTAAAGCTCTTGCTATAGCAACTCTTTGTTGTTGTCCTCCTGAAAGTTCATTAGGTTTATTTTTTGCTTTATCTTTCAATCCTACCATTTCTAATAATTTTAATACTTTTTCTTTTCTATGATTAACTTTACTATAAATTAAAGGAAGTTCTATATTAGAAAAAGCATCTATTCGTGGTAGTAAATTAAAAGTTTGAAATACAAAACCAATTTTTTTATTTCTAATTTTAGACAGTTCATTATCTTGAAGTAAATTTACTTCTTTTTCATCAAGTTTGTATGAACCACTGGTAGGTCTGTCTAAACATCCTAAAATATTCATACAAGTGGTTTTTCCAGAACCAGATGGTCCCATTATAGCTAAAAATTCTCCATGTTTTATATTCAAATCTATTTTTTTTAATGCTTCAAATTCAATTTTTCCAGTTTTATAAACTTTAACTATATTTTTTAATTCAATAATATTTTCTGTAATAATGTTCATTTAAAATACCTTTGTTATTGTTAAGATTCACCTTTTATTATTTTTAATTTAATTTGTCAATTTATTATTTTTAATTTAATTTGCAAGCATGTAAACAAATTTTTGACAAGTTATTTTAAAAAAACTGCTTGTTTGAAATTATTTTATAGGAAATTTTAACAAAAACTTGACAATTTAAAAAATGTAATCATATAAAAAAAATCTAAAAGAAAAAATAATATGTAAAGCACAATTCACCAAAGAAAACAAATTTCGGTTTCTTTAGAAATATAGAAATAAAAAAATCGTCAATTCATAGAAAGGAATAATTTTTATGGCAAAAAAAAATAATAATATAATTGCATCTTTAGATATTGGCACAACTAAAGTTTGTGCTCTTATTGCTAAATTAGATTCTGAAGGAGTAATTGAAATTATTGGTGCAGGAAATATTCCTTTTGCAGCTTTAAAAAAAGGTGCTATTGTTGATTTAGAAAAAACAATTAATGCAATTGAAGAAGCATTGAGATTTGCTGAAGAAAGAAGCGATTCAAGTATTTCTTCTGTCTATACTAATATAGGTGGAAATCAAATTAAAGGAATGAATAGTCGAGGAGTAGTTGCTATTTTAAGAGGAGATAGAGAAATTACAAAAGTTGATATAGAAAAAGTAATTGAACATGCCAAAATTTCTATTCCTACTGATAGAGAAGTAATTCATATTTTACCTAAAGAATATATAGTTGATGATCAAGATGGAATAAAAAATCCATTAGGATTAAGTGCTATGAAATTAGAAGCCGATGTTTATATTATTACATCTCCAGCATCTTCTGTTCAAAATATAAGCAAAAGTATAGATAGATCTGGATATGATATTAACCAATTTGTTTTTCAAACATTAGCAGATAGCTATGCTGTTTTAAGTCCCGATGAAAAAGATTTGGGAGTAGTTTTGGTTAATATTGGAGGAGATTCTATAGATTTAGCAATTTTTATTGATGGAAGTCTTTGTTATATCGATTTTATTCCAATAGGTGGAAATACTATTACTAATGATATTGCTGTTGTTTTAGGAACACCTAAAAAAGATGCTGAAAAAATAAAAAAACAATTTGGTTGTGCTTGCACTTCTTTAGTAACAGAAACAGAAACAATAGAAGTTCCTAATACTAATGGTAAAGGCTTTCGAACTATTACTCGCATAGAATTAGTAGAAATAATAGAAGCAAGAGTAAGAGAAATATGTGAATTAATTAAAAATAATATTTGTCAAAATGATTTAATTTATAGAATTGGTAGTGGAATAGTAATAACTGGTGGAGCTGCAAACATGGAAGGAATCGCTAAAATAGCAGAAGAAATTACTAAAAAATCTGTGAGAATAGGTTTTCCTCAAGGAGTAAGAGATTTAGTTAACATAGTTAATGATCCAATTTATTCTACTTCTGTTGGATTAATTTTATTTGGTGCTGAAAAACAAAAAGAAAATTTTACAACATTAAATCGCAAAAGTTTAGATGGAATTTTTGGCAAATTAAAAAATTGGTGGCAAGAAACTTTTTAAAATAATTTTTACACTTTTCATTTTGATATTTTTATTATAATCAAGGAGGGTATTAAAATGCCTTTACCATTTGAATTTGAAAATGAACAATATAATGCTGCTAAAATAAAAGTTATCGGAGTAGGTGGTGGTGGTGGAAATGCCATTAATAGAATGATTGAAACTAATGTACAAGGAGTGGAATTTATCGCAATAAATACAGATGCTCAAGTATTAAAAACTTCACTTACCCCTTGTAAAATTCAAATTGGAGAAAAAATAACAAAAGGATTAGGTGCTGGTGCAAATCCAGAAATTGGATTTAAAGCAGCTACAGAAGATAAAGAAATTATAAAAGAAATATTACAAAATACAGATTTAATTTTTATTACAGCAACATTAGGAGGAGGCACTGGAACTGGTGCTTCTCCAGTTATTGCTGAAATTGCTAAAGAAATAGGTGCTCTTACTATAGCAGTAGTTACTAAACCATTTGATTTTGAAGGAAAAAGAAAAGCTAATTATGCAGAAGAAGGAATAAAAGAACTTAAAAAATTTGTTGATACGTTAATTGTAATTCCTAATCAAAAACTTTTATCTATTACACAAGATAATCATTCTTTTGTAGATTGTCTTAAAATAGCTGATGATATTTTAAAACAATCTGTACAAGGAATTTCAGATTTGATTACTCTTCCTGGCTTAATTAATTTAGATTTTGCTGATATAAAAGCAATTACAAAAGAAATGGGAAATGCTCTTATAGGCATTGGAATAAGCTCTGGAGAAAAAAGAGCTGAACAAGCAATACATCAAGCAATATCAAATCCTATTTTAGAAGATACTTCTATAAAAGGTGCTTGTGGAATTTTACTTAATATAACTGCTGGAGAAAATTTGAAAATCAAAGAAATTGATGAAATAGCATCTCGTATTAAAGATTTAGCAGATCCTAATGCTAACATAATTTGGGGAACATCTATTGATAACAATATGGAAGATAATCTTAAAGTAACTATTATTGCTACTGGATTTGAAAAAAAGGAAAAAGAAAAGGAAAATGAAAAAAAAGTTTTTGCAAATCCATCTTATAAACCAAATAAAATTAACGAATTAAAATGGGAACATAAATTTGAAATTCCAGCGTTTAAGCGAAAAAAAGAAGAAGAAATTTATTCAGAAGAATTAAATTCTATTATTCCAGCATCTTCTAATAATTCTTACAATTATTCTTCTAACACTTCTAATGAAAAAATGACTATTCCATCAATTATGAAAAATCAAAAAGAAGAATTTTTGGCAAAAGAAATATAAAATTAAATTGTACGAAAACTATATTTTTTTATTTGGTATAAATTACCTGCATTTAGATTAATTTGCAATTAGAAATAAAATGTTGCAAACTACTAAATTCAATTTAATCGTTTTTCTATTGTTTTGAACATTTGTATTTAGATTATTCGTATTTGTTTCGAATTTCGATATTTGGATTTCGATTTTTTTTTTTATTATTCCTTTCATTGCAATTTATTCTTAAATTGTAATTTTTCTTGACAAATCAATATACATTATATACAAATTCATATCAAATTTATATTTTATATTAGAGTTTTAAAAAGGAGACAAAAAAGAATGCAAGAAATTTTATTAAATGTAGAAAAAAGAGAAAAAAAACAAAAAAGTCATATTAGAGAAATGAAACGAAATGGATATATTCCAGCAGTATTATATGGAAAAGATATTAAGCCAATGAACTTAAAAATAAATACAAAAGAGTTCACAAAAGCAATAGGAAAAGAAATAGAACATGTTCTTGTAAATCTAAATGTTGAAGGAGAAAACATAAATGCCATTCTACAAGATGTTCAATGTGATCCCATGACAGAAAATATTATACATTTAGATTTTCATCAAATTTCATTAAAAACAGAAATTGAAATTGAAGTTTCAATTATTTTAACTGGAAAAGCAAAAGGTGTAGAAGAAGGAGGCATAGTAGAATTTACAAAAAGAGAATTAACAATAAAATGTTTGCCAACACAAATTCCTAAACACCTTGAAATAGATATATCTAAATTGGGTTTAAATACATCACTTTACATTAAAAATATTATACTTCCAGAAGGTATTAAATTATCTCCATATCAAAATGTTGAGGAATTAGTAGTTTCCATTGTTTCTCCTAAAGCAGAAGTAGTTGAAAAAGTTGCAGAAATACCTACAGAAACAAAAACTGAAACAACTGTAGAGAAAAAACCCGAAAAAAAAACTGATAAAAAATAAAAAAAAATATGGATAACTTAATTGTTGGATTAGGAAATCCTGGTAAAAAATATATTAGTACTCGTCATAATATAGGATTTACAGCAATAAATGAATTAAAAAATTTTTATAAAATAACAATTGATAAAACTAAATTTAATGGAAAATATGGTTTTGGAAAGATTGATGACAAAAAAGTTATTTTATTAAAACCTTATACTTTTATGAATAATTCTGGAGAATCTGTATTTTTATTTGCTAATTATTATAAAATAAATTATAACAACATAATTGTTATTTGCGATGACATAAATTTACCATTAAAAAAAATTCGTATTAGAAATAAAGGAAGTTCTGGTGGACATAATGGGCTTAAATCTATTCAAAAACATTTGCATTCGCAGGAATTTATAAGAATAAGAATAGGAATAGGTAAAGAAAAAATATTTTCTTGTTTAGAAAATTATGTATTGGAAAATTTTAATTTTGATGAAGATTTGATTATAAAAGAAAATATAAAATTGATACCAGAAATAATTAATGTTATATTGAATCAAGGGGTTGAACAAGGAATGAATAAATATAATGGATTAGAATAAAAATTTTTAGCAATGAAAAAAAAAATAATTATTTTATTTCTTTTCATAATTTTTCTTTTCTGCTTCTTTTTAAATTTATACCTTCCTAAATTAGTTTCTCAAAAACTTTCTATTTTTATAAAACAAAAAGTCGAAATTAAAAGTATTAGTTTTTTTCCTTTCCAAAAAATAATTCTTACAAATACTTCAATTACATTTTCAAAAGATAAACCATTTTTTTTTCGCAAAAAAAATAATAATAAACTATAATTTAAAAGAATTTTTAAAACAAAAAAATTTTGTAAAAGCTATTTCTAAAATAGATTTAATAAAAACAACTGCCACAATTATTAAAGAAAAAAATGAAAAATGGAATTTCGAAGCTTTAATAAAACCTCAAGATAAAAAACAAAAACAAAATTTTATAATTTCTTTTAAACAAGGAAAGATTATATTTATTGATGAAGAAAAAAAAATTAAAACTAAAATTAAAAACATTAGAGGAAAAATCAATTTAGAAAAAAATTCTATATTATTTTTATCTCAAACAGAGGATAGTGTACAACAAGATAATTTTATTCTTAAAGGCAAAATAGATGAAAATGCTTTAGCCCTAAATTTAAAAATTTCTAATATCTTCCTTCCATTTTACTTAAAATATTTTAATATAAAAGAAATTTCTTTTATTAAAGGTTCTGGAAATTTAGATCTTAATATTTTTCAAAAAGAAAAAATCATAAAATATCAAGGTAGTTTTTCTTTTAAAAATATTGAAGGAAATATTGAAAAATTTAAAACTGAATTTTCTAAAATAAATGGGGAAATAGTGTTTAATGAAAAACTCATTTCTTTTCCTTCAATTTATGGTTATCTTGAAAACAATCCTTTTGAAATTCAAGGAGAACATGAAAATGGTTTTTTAAAATTGGATTTTGTTGCAAAAAATTTTAATTTAGAAAATACACAAAAAAATATATCTTTTGAACAAGAAGGAAAAGGGTTTATAAAAATTTCTTGTTTCGGCTTACTTAATAATTTAAAAATAAAAACTTTATTTACTTTTTCTAAAGGTAAAATTAAAAAAATACCATTCAATGATTTAACAGGAAATTTAGAATATTATAAAGATTTTTTAAACATAGAAAATTTTACTGCTAATATTTTGCAAGGAAATTTTACTATAACAGGAAATTTAAGCCCAAAAAAAAATAATATTATTTTTGATTTGCAAAATTTAGATTTATTTTCTTTAAATAAAATTTTTCCTTTTTTGAAAATAAATGGTTTAGCAAACTTATCTGGAGAATTTAAAGGGTCACAAGATAATCCTTTTTTGAAAATAAAATTAGAAACTCGTAATTTAGAATGTTATGAAAAAAAATTAGATATTATAAATTTAGATATTTTTTATCAAAATAATAATTTTAAATTTAATATTGATGATAATAAAAAATATGATTTAGTAGGCAATTTTGAAAAAATATTTTTAAATAAAAATCAATTTCCGTTTGAAGGAAAAATTTCTTTAACAAAAGAAAAAAAAGAAATAGGAAATTTTTGTTTTAATGGTAATTTTTCTAAAAAACCTTTTTTTGCTAAAATAATGCTTAAAGCAGAAAAAATTTTCTTTGCTACTTTTCCTGAAATAAATTTAAAAACAAATATTATTTTATCCCCTCAAAAAATTATTTTTGAAAACTTCTCTATTTGCAATAAAATTTTCTTTACTTCTCAAATAGATTTAAAAACACAAAAAATTTTAATTGAAAAAATTTTAATATCATCTCCATCTGAAAACATAAAAGGAAATATAAATATTTCTTTAAAAGAAAATTATATTTATTCGAATCTATTATTCACAAATTATAAATGGAAAAAATATTTTTTAAATGGAAATATGTTTATATCTGGAAAAATAAAAAACAATACATTGGATGGCATATTAAATATAAAAAATATTAGGATCAATGAAAATAATTTTAATCCAATAAATATGGAATTTTCTTATTGCAAAAAAATATTAAATATAAAAAAAATTTGTTATGATACTTTGCAATCTTCTGGAATTATAAATTTTACTAAAAAACCAGAACTACAAATAAATATAAACATAAATGAATTAGATTTGAAAAATATTTTTTCTTTATTAAATGTTAATTTTCCAGATACAAAAATTTCTGGAAAAATGAAAATAACTGGTTTATTAACAAACCCTTCTTATTCAGGATGTTTAACTTTTAAAAACAAAGATTTATATTCTTATTATGATTGGATAAACATTGATTTTCAAAGTTTTAATAATTTAATTCTTTTTAACAAAATAAATATTTGTCGTGGAAAAAATTATATTAAAATTTATGGTAAAGTTGAAAAAATATCAAATTTTGTAGAAATAGATTTAAGTTTTTTAACAGAAAAAATATTTTTTAAACAATATGAAATTTTTGCGCAAGGAATTATTAAAGGACTATTTGTTGATAAACTTAATTGGCAAGGAAATTTTATTTGCACAAATTCAGAAATAAAAGATCAAAATCAAAATGTAAAAATTGATGCAATAAATTTTAATTTCAAAAATGTAAATGGTTCGCAAAATATAAATATTATACTTGAAAATTTAAAATATAAAGTAAAAGAAATTTTATTTTTTTGTGAAAACATTGAACTTCAATTACAAAAAAATGAAGAAAAATTAAAAGGTTTTTTTATTGCAAACAATTTAAGTTTAAATGAACAAAAAATTAAAAAATTTCATACTCAAATAAAATATGAAAATTCGGTGTTTGATTTTTCACCTATTCCTAAAATAAAAGGTATTTTTTTATCTGGAAAAATAAAAAATTTAAAAGAAAAAAACATTTTTAAAAAATTATTTTTTGAAAATGTTCACATAAATGGAGAAGAAAATTTATCTTTATTTGTAAATGGTTTTATTGATTCAAATAAAAATATAGATTTCATAATTAATGGAAATAATTTTCATGTTAATTTAATATCTAATTGGTTTATTCCTCAAAAAAATGTTTTGTCTGGAATAACTAATTTCAAAATAAAAGCACAAGAAAATCTTCAAAATCCTTTTATTGAAATATCTTCTCATATTCAAAATGGAGAAGCATTTAAAATAAAATTTAGTGATTTAGAAACATCTGTTATCATAAAAGAT
>JBDRGX010000099.1:0-21226 GCA_043817485.1 bacterium | reverse complement strand
ACCCTATTACCTAATACACATATTGCTATTGGATACTTTTCAACACTTATATTTGTAACAACATTATTATTTGCTATATCTATTATTGAAACACTATTACTATTACTATTAGCTACATATACCCTACTCCCTAATACACATATTGCTCTTGGATTATTTTCCACACTTATATTTGTGATAGCATTATTATTTGCTGTATCTATTATCGAAACACTATTACTATTATAATTAGCCACATATACCCTATTCCCTAATGTACAAAATGCCATTGGATAATTTCCTACACTTATATTTGTGATAGCATTATTATTTGCTGTATCTATTATTGAAATACTATTACTATTACTATTAGCCACATATACTCTGTTTTCTAAAACACATAATGCTCTTGGATAATTTCCTACAATTATATTTGTGACAGCATTATTATTTGCTGTATCTATTATCGAAATACTATTATTATCACTATTAGCCACATATACCCTGTTCTCTAAAACACATATTGCTGTTGGATATTTTCCAACACTTATATTTGTCACTGCATTGTTATTTGCTGTATCTATTATCGAAACACTATTACTATCACAATTAGCCACATATACCCTATTACCTAATACACATATTGCTTCTGGACTTAATCCTACTTTTATATTTATCATTGCATTATTATTTGCTGTATCTATTACCAAAATACTATTACTATCACGATTAGCCACATATACCCTATTTCCTAATATACAAAATGCTCTTGGACTTAATTTATTTATTTTATTTCCTCCAGAAATAAGATTTATAGTATCAATAATTTTCCATTTTCCATAACTTATATTCATTGTTATCCCACATAACAAAATAAAATAACTTAAAAAAAAATTTTTAAACATTTTTTACTCCTTTTTTAAAGAAATTTCAATAACCGAAATCCAAAACAAATTTTCAATTTTCAACTTAAATAAATGCAAATGTTTCTACAAATATATTATTTCTACAAACGACTTGGTATTATAACAATCCTTCTTTTTCATTAAATCCACACATAATATTCATATTTTGCACAGCTTGTCCAGAAGCACCTTTTATAAGATTATCTATTACACTAATTACAATAATTTTTTTGTCACTTACTTTAATACCTATATTACAAAAATTTGTATGTTGAACATCTTTTGTTCTTGGAAATTCTTGTTCAAAAACATTAACAAAAGGTTCATCCTTATAAAAATTTTTATAAATTTCCATAACTTTTGTTGCATTTATTTTTTCTTTTAAATCTAAATAAATTGTAGAAAGAATTCCCCTATTCATAGGAATAAGATGTGGTACAAATATAATATCAGTTTTAGAATTAGTAATTTTTTTAATCATCATATTTATTTCTGGTTTATGTTGATGATCATTAACTTTATAAGCTTTTAAACTTTCATTTACTTCTGAAAAAAGTAAAGACACATCAGCTTTTTTTCCAGCTCCAGTAACACCACTTTTAGAATCTACAATTATAGTATTTAAGTTTATTAAGTTTTTTTTAAGTAAAGGAATTAATCCTAAAATTACACTTGTAGGATAACATCCAGGATTTGCTATTAACTCGGCATTTTTAATTTCTTTTCTAAAAAATTCTGGTAATCCATAAATTGCTTTTTTAATATTAGATGAATCTTGATGTTTTACTTTATACCATTTTTCATATTCTTTTACATTTAGTCTATAATCAGCACTTAAATCAATTACTTTTTTTTTATTTTTTAAAAGAATTGGAACACCAGTCATTGAAATTGTATGAGGAAGAGATAAGAAAAAAAAAATCTGCTTTTTTTGAAGCTTTTTCAAAATCAATTTTTTCACACATAATTTCATAATTTCCATGAAATTGTGGAAAAATAGAAGATATAAAAACAGACTTTTCTATATTAGCCCTTTGAAGAACAGTTATTTCAACATCTTTATGATTAATTAAAATTTTTATAAGCTCTTCACCTACATAACCTGTAGCACCAATAATACCAACTTTTAACATATTTAACTCCTATAAAAAATATTTATTCTAATTTTATATTTTAAAATAACATTTGTCAATTTTATATATTAGATGTTAAGTTCAAATAGAGAAAAAAACTTATTAAAACCATAAATTGTTTTCTTAATAAATATTTTTCCATTTTATTTTTTTCCTTTTTTTGTAAGAGATTAATATAAAAATTAAGTTTAACCTCCACAATAATAAGATTCATAAATTTTCTTATATGTCTTTCCATCCCATTTGTAAATACTGGAACAGCCTCCATCATAAGGAAAATCATGAATAACAAACTCCATAACTCCATCATTATCAATATCTATTCCAAAAACTGCTTTCCAAGAAATCTGACAATCTCCCTTACTAAAAACTATAGGTATTATATCTATAACTTGTGTTTTTTTGTTTTGTGAATCTAAAATAAAAATAGTAGATATGAGATTCGATGTCTCAAAATTTCCCCAAGATGCACTTACTACTAATTCAATTTCTTTATCTGTATCAATATTTCCCTCAAGTATATTTATTTTCCAACTATCAAAATGGTTTTGAATTTTGAAAAGTTCTTCTTGATTTAGCAAATAATTCATTTGTTTTTTCTTCCATCCCCAGTGCCCATCAAAATATTCATAGTCCACCAATCCTTTTAATATAAATCTTTCCTTCAAAACTGACCAAACCTTCTCAATTTTGTAATCATAATTTATCAAACTTTTTTCAATCATTAATTTACACATCTTTTTACAAGTGGACTTCTCATCTGCAAATATAGCAATAACTGGATTACTAGGATAACAATAATCGTCTAAAGGTTTAACTCCATGAATTTCCTTATCCAATTCAACATAAGGATAAAACTCTTCTCCTCCCATATTTTGTATGAGAATAAATCCTTTTGTTTTAAATACTCCTTCATATCCTCTTAAACTGTAGACTTCAAATTTTTCAACTTCTTTGATTTTTATCAATGATTTTATTTTTTCAGATTCAATTGGCACAATGGAATCATCTTTTTCTTCTTTACTTATAATAGACTTCAATGACTCGTTAAAATCACTAATGGCTATACATCTTTCAGATGTATTATTGGATACAGATGATAAAGGTATTTCTAAGTAAATTTTACCATCATCGTTTATATATCCGAAACAAAACCCTAAATTTTTTGTTAATTCATTCTTTTGAAATTTCTTTTCTTCTTGATTAGACAATTGTTTTTCTACTTCTGCAATTCCCCATTCACTATATCCAAAAAACAATCCTACAATAATCATCAACATAATCTTTTTCATGTATTATGCTCCTTTTATTTTAAAATATCTGATATTTTAAATACCTCAAGTTTATCCTCTTTTTTTCTCCCAATAAGGTCTGTTCTTAAAAATTCTCCCCTTTTTTTTAATTTGTTTTAAAACTTTACCACTCTTTCTTTACTAAAATTTTTTCCATTTTGTTGTGCTAAACATATTATAATACCACCAGCTTCTACATATCTTTCTAATTTAGCTTTGAATAATAAGCTATCTAATCCAATTAATCCACCACTTGGAATAATTAAAATAGGATATTTTATGAATAAACCAATCTCTCCTTCAGTATCTCTTAAATTAAATGTCTCTTTCTGCTCTTTTAGAAACTCACACATAACACTAGCAAATCCTTTGTTTAATACCAAAATATCTGAATTAAAATTAACCTCAATCTTGTCATCATATTCAAGTATACTTATACTTCCACTCAAACTATTAGCCACATATACCCTATTTTCTAATACACATAATGCTTCTGGTCCATCTCCAACACTTATATTTGTCACTGAATTATTATTTGCTGTATCTATTATCGAAATACTATCGGTCAAACTATTAGCCATATATATTTTATTTCCTAAAACACATAATGCCGTAGGTTCATCTCCTACATTTATATTTATAACTGAATTATTATTGGTTGTATCTATTATTGAAACACTACTACTACCAGCCACATATACCTTATTTTTTAAAACACATAAGGCTTCTGGATACTTTCCTACATTTATATTTGTCACTTTATTATTGTTCCCTGTATCTATTATCGAAATACTATCACTACCATTATTAGCCACATATACCCTATTCCCTAATACACATATTGCTTCTGGATACTTTCCAACATTTATATTTGTAATTGCATTATTATTAGCTATATCTATTATCAAAACACTATCACTACAATGATTAGCCACATATACCTTATTTTTAAATGCACACAATGCTACTGGAACATTTCCTACACTTATATTTGTGACAGCATTATTATTTGCTATATCTATTATCGAAACACTATTACTCCAACTATTAGCCACATATACTTTATTTTCTAATACACACAATGCTATTGGTTCATTTCCAACGCTTATATTTATCACTGCATTATTATTTAATGTATCTATTATCGAAACACTATTGCTCCTACTATTAGCCACATATACTTTATTTCCTAATACACATAATGCTATTGGTTCGTTTTCTACACTTATATTTGTGACTGAATTATTATTTGCTGTATCTATTATTGAAACACTTTTACTATTATAATTAGCCACATATATCTTATTTCCTAATATACAAAATGCTGTTGGACATAATCCATTTACTTTATTTCCTCCAGGAATAAGATTTATAGTATCAACAACTTTCCATTCTCCATAACTTATATTCATTGTTACACATAACAAAATAAAATAACTTAAAAAAGTTTTTTTAAACATTTTACTCCACTCCTTTTTAAAAATTATCATTCTTAACATTATTTACTAATTTTTAAAATTACTGAATTTTATATCTCTATTATTTCGTAATCCATATTTCCTAAATTAAGTTCTCGAGATTTTTCTATATGTAAAAAAGCTGGACAATTATGAAGTTCTTGAAAAATATTTTTACAATCCTTTATTTTTCTATCATCTGCCAAAGATTGAGGTAATGGTAAAGCATTCGTAATCATATCATAAGAAGCTTTTTCTACTGCAACAATATCATCAGAAATCAAAATTCCTTGATCTTGAACAATAGGAGTATCTGAAACAGGGATACAATCACATTCTGGGGTTATATCTAAAAGAAAATTAAAATAAAGAATTTTATTTTTTTTAAAAGTATTAATCACACCTTTAGCAGAATAAGCTAATCCTTCTTGAAAAACTTCTTTATTTGATGTATCAATTAAAGCTCCTTGTTGACAAATTCTTACACATCTTGTACATCTATAACATTCGCCAAAAACAAGATTTCCTTCTTGATTAAAAAAAAGTCCTTCTAATGGACAAATATCAATACATTGTTCACATTTAGTACATTTTTCTTTAACCCATTTTATTTTTGTAGACATTAAAGAATGTAATCTTCCTCTTGCTTTTTCATGAGAATTTCCTTCTCTTCTTGCTCCACAAAGAGCTCCCATAGCTAAATTTTTTATTGCTCCAGCATAACCTGATTGAATATGAGCCTTTATATGACTTGCTACAATCATTGCTGAAGCATCATAAATAGCAGAAGCTACACCTATTTTCCCTATTAATTCTCCCATATCAACTTCTACACAATCAAATCCAAATATTCCATCTGCCATTATAATAGGAGCATTACAAGTTAATTCATTAATTCCTAAATTTTTAGCTACATTATATTTTTCAATAGAATCTTTCCCAAAAGATGTATCTGTAATAAAAGAATATGCACCCACATTTTTTACTCCTTGAACTATTTTATTCAAAAATACTGGCTTTATATTTCTATGTACACCTTGTGTTCCTAAATGTAATTTTATTGCTACTAATTCTTTTGGCTTAAAATATTTTTCAAATTTAATTTTTTCTATAACTTCTTCTAATCTTCCTAAAACACTATATTTATATTTCCATTTTTTCGCTCTTGCAGAAATAAAATAAACTTTTGATTGTGCCATTTTTTGCTCCATTATACTAAATTGCGTTCAAATTAATAAAGTGACAAAACTACCTGTGCGAACACACAAACAGAAGTGTATAAATAATATTGGAAAAACCGTGTGACAAAACCAATACAGTTAGCGTTGAAATACCCCTTGGTATTATACTATATTATAATTCTAATCTTTTATAAATATTATCAATATTTTTTAAATAATATTTTATATCAAAACATTCTTCAATTTCAAAAGAAGAAAGATGTTTTTTTATATCTTTATCTTTTAAACATAATGTTTTTAATTCTTTTTTTTCTTTCATTGATTTCATTGAATTTCTTTGAACAAAAAGATATGCATCTTCTCTTGAAATATTTTTTTGTGTTAAAGCCAAAAGTATTCTTTGAGAAAAAATTAAACCTTGTGTTTTATTTACATTTTCAAGCATTTTTTCAGAATAAACATTTAATCCATTTATAACATTAATAAATTTTTGAAGCATATAATCTAATAAAATAGTACTGTCTGGAATGATAATTCTTTCTACAGAAGAATGACTAATATCTCTTTCATGCCATAAAGCAATATTTTCTAAAGATGCCATAGCATTACTTCTTAATATTCTTGCTAAACCAGTAATTCTTTCACAAATAATAGGATTTTTTTTATGAGGCATAGCAGAAGAGCCTTTTTGTTTTTCTCCAAAAGGTTCACTTGCTTCTCCTATATCTGTTCTTTGAAGGTTTCTAATTTCAATTGCAAATTTTTCTAAACTTGCTCCAATAATAGCAATTGTTGTTAAATATTCTGCATGACGATCTCTTTGCAAAACTTGTGTAGAAATAGAAGCTGATTTTAATCCCATTTTTGAACAAACATATTTTTCTATTTCTATATCTACATGAGCAAATGTTCCAACAGCACCAGAAATTTTTCCATAAGAAATTACTTCTTGAGCCCTTTTCATTCTTTCAATATTTCTTTCTGTTTCTTTCATCCAAAGAGCCATTTTTAAACCAAAAGTCATAGGTTCTGCATGAATACCATGTGTTCTCCCAATCATTACAGTATTTTTGTATTCTAATGCTTTAGATTTTAAAATCTCTTTTAAAGTAGTTAATTTTTTTAAAATAACTATTGATGCCTGTTTCATTAAATAAGACAAAGATGTATCTAAAATATCTGATGAAGTTAGCCCTTGATGAATATATCGAGATTCTTCTCCTACATTTTCCGAAACATTAGTTAAAAATGCTATTATATCATGATGTATTTGTTCTTCTATTTCAGCAATTCGTTTAATATCAAATTTTGCTTTTTTTTTAATTATTTCAACTGCTTCATTTGGAATTTTTCCTGTTTTGGCAAAAAACTCACAAGCTAAAATTTCTATTTTTAACATTTGCGAAAATTTATTTTCTTCTGACCAAATTTCATTCATTTCTTTTGTTGTATATCTTTCAATCATTTTGAATATCTCCTGTTTTTTTATAAATTTTTTCTTTAAAAAATAATGTTTTTTTAAATTTGTCAATAAAAAAGATTTTATCATTTTTAATGAATATATTTTTTCCTTGCAAAACAAAAAAACAATGATATAAATTTTTTTAAAATTAAGGATAAATGATAAAATGATAAATAAAAATTTTAAAATTGCAATTATAGGACCTGGATCTATGGGTTGTCTATTTGCTGGTTTTTTAACAAAATCTGGTTTTACAGTTTGGCTTATAGATAAAAAATCTGAGCGAGTTGAAAAAATTAAAAAAAATGGAATTTATATTAAAGATTTTAAACAAAATTTTAAAATTAAAGTTAATATTACTACTTCTATTCAAGAAATAGGAACTTGTGATTTAATTATTATTTGTGTGAAATCTTATGATACAAAATCAGCTTTAGAAAAAATTAAAAAATTAATAAAAAATGATACTTTAATTTTAACTTTGCAAAATGGAATTGGAAATATAGAAATAATTAAACAATTTATTTCAAATGAAAAAATAATTACTGGTATTACCTATGAAGCTTCAACTTGTTTAGGAAATGGAAAAATAAAACATACTGGATCTGGAGAAACAATTATTTCTAAACCACAAAAAGAAATAATTTCTATTTTTAAAAAATCTGGGTTTAAAATAAAAACTTCTCAAAATATTGATTCTATTATTTGGAGTAAATTAGTTATTAATGCTGCAATAAATCCATTGGCTACTATCACAAAACTACATAATGGTGAATTGTTAAAATATAAAGAAACACAAAATATATTAGAACAAGTAATTATAGAAACAACAAAAATATCTTCAAAAAAAAAATATAAAATTACTTTATAAAGATCCAATTAAAAAAGTTAAAGAAGTATGTAAAGCCACTTCTTCTAATATTTGTTCTATGTATCAAGATATTCTTAATAAAAAAAGAACAGAAATTGATGCTATAAATGGAGCCATTATCAAAGAAGGTAAAAAATTAAAAATAGCAACTCCAGTTAATGAAGTTTTATTTAATTTAATTAAAACAATGGAGCAAAAATGAATAAAATAAAAAATGTTAGTTTATTAGTAAATCATAAAAAGAAAAATATTGATGAATTGCTTATAAAATTATTACAATGGTTTAAAAAGAAAAAAATAAATGTAAGTATAAATGAAGAAATAAAAGATATTTTAAAAAAAAATTTTAATTATTTGAATTATAGCAAATTAACTTTAGAATCAGATATACTTATTGTTTTAGGTGGAGATGGAACATTGCTTTATTCTATTAATGTTCTTGCTTTTAAAAATATACCTGTTTTAGGGATTAATGTTGGAAATATGGGATTTTTAACAAGCATATCTACTCAAAAAATTTATTCTGATTTAGAAATAATTTTTAACGGAAATTATAAAATAGAAAATAGAATGTTAATAAAAGCATCTATTTTGAGAAAAGGAAAAAAAATAAAATGTTTTACTGCATTAAATGATTTTGTAATAACCAAAAAAGAAGCTTTGGCTCGAATGATAAAAATAGAAACTCTTATTAATGAAAAAAGTATTTCTGTTTTTTTAGGAGATGGTTTAATAATTTCTACTCCTACTGGCTCTACAGCTCATTCACTTTCTGCTGGAGGACCTATTGTTAATCCTTTACTAAATGCTTTTATTATAACACCTATATGTGCTCATACTTTAACAATGAAACCATTAGTAGTAAAAAGTGATGAAAAAATTTCTGTAAAAGTTTCATCAAATCATAAAATGATTATGTTGACTATAGATGGACAAAGAGGATTTAATATTTTACCTAATGATGAAATTGTTATAGAAAAAGAAACATGGGATTTTCAATTAATTACTCTATTAGAAAGAAATTTTTATGAAGTTTTAAGAGAGAAATTAAATTGGGGATAGTAATATAAACAAATTTTCAATTTTCATTTTTCAATAAATGCAAATGTTTCTAATGAACATTTATGGATAAAGCACGAAAATAATTCGTTCCATAGGAACGAGAATTGGTAAAAACGAAACAAATTCGAATGACAGAAATATGAAATCCGAAACAAATTTTCAATTTTCAATTAAAAATTTAGAAGTCAAATTGATATAAATCATAAAAGAAAAAAACCTTCTATTCAAACCATCCTTTAAATAATATTGACAATTTAATAAAAATATTATATAATAAGTTCTTACTGATATATTGTTCCTATGGAACATTTATAAATAAAGCACAAAGATAATTCATTCCTATAGAAACGAGATATTGGTAAAAACGAAATTCAAAACAAATTGAAATATTAAAATATTTGTGTTTCGAATTTTCTCCCTTTTTTTTCATTATTTCATATTTCAAATGAGGTGTTTTTGAAAAATTATATTTTGGCTATTTTATCGGGTATTTTAATTATTTTATCTTTTCCTAATTTTCTTACCCCAAATTTTTCTTTATATAATTTATTTATAGCTTGGATTTGTTTAATTCCTCTTTTGCTTGCATTAGAAAAAAATTCATCTCCATTTTTATTGGGATTTATTTCTGGTTTTATTGCATCTATTGGAAAATTTTATTGGATTTGTATTTTTACTTCAAAATATGGAATAATGGTTATTTTAGGATTTTTGATTTTATCATTATATTTGTCTCTTTATACTGCTTTTTTTTTGTTATTTTTCAAAACTAATAAGTAAAAAATTAAAATTGCCTTTAATTTTAATTGCCCCTTTTATTTGGACATCTTTAGAATTATTACAAACTTATTTAATGACTGGTTTTCCTTGGCTTTTTTTAGGATATTCTCAATATCTTAATTTACCTTTACTTCAAATAACCACTGTTACTGGAATTTATGGTTTATCATTTATTATTGTTTTATTTAATTGTATATTAGTTTCCTTATATCAAAAAAAAAATTATTTAATAAGTTTTTTAGGAATTGGTGTCATATTAGTTTTATTTATAATAGGAAGCATAATAATTCCTTGTACTACTTCAAAAAAAAGTCTTTGTGTAGGAGTATTACAACCTAATGCAGAAAAAGACAATATTACAATAGAACAAATACAAGAAAATTTTAAAACTTATTTTTTATTAAGTGAAAAATTAGCTAAACAAAAAGCAAAATTTATTGTTTGGCCAGAAACTGCTATTCTTTCTTTTTTAGCTTATGATCCAGAAACTAATACTTCTTTATGCAAAATGGCTCAAAAATATAATTTGGAATTAATTGTAGGTTCTGTTCACCAAGAAAATAAAAATTATTATAATTCAGCTTTTTTAATTTCAGAAAAAGGGTTGTTAGATCGATATGACAAAACACATTTAGTTCCTTTTGGAGAATATATTTTAGGAAGAAAATATATTCCATGGATATCTTCAAAACTTGATCTTTCAGATTTTACATCAGGTTCATCTTATAATGTTCTTAAAGGGAATATTGCTTCTACTGGCACTTTAATTTGCTTTGAATCTATTTTTCCAAATATTGCTCGTAATTTTGTAAAAAAAGATGCTTTATTTTTATGCAATATTACTAATGATGCTTGGTTTGGAAAAACTGCTGCTCCTTATCAACATGCTTTAATGTCAATTTTTAGAGCTGCAGAAAATAGAGTTCCATTAGTAAGATCTGCAAATACTGGAGTATCTCTAATTATTGATGCTGGTGGTAGAATAATTACACAAACACAAATTTTTAAAAAAACTATTTTAAAAGCAAATATTTTCTTTTTCCCACAAAAAACTTTTTATACAAAGTTTGGAGATATATTTGCTTTTTGTTGTTTATTTATTTCTATTTTATTAATAATAATTTCATATAAAAAAATAACATTACATAAAATTAAGGAGAAAAGTAATGCTTAAAAAAGTTCAAGCAGAAATAAATGGAAAGGTTTTAACTTTAGAAACAGGATATCTTGCCAAACAGTCAAATGCTTCGGTAATAGCTCAATGTGAAGGAACTACAATTTTAGCTACTTGTGTTATGGCTAAAAAAGAAATAGAAAATATTGATTTTCTACCTCTTACTACTGAATATAGAGAAAGATCTTATGCTGCTGGAAAAATTCCAGGTGGATTTTTCAAAAGAGAAGGTCGTCCTAGAGATAAAGAAATTCTTATTTCTCGTTTAATAGATAGACCTATTCGTCCTCTTATTCCTCAACATATTCGTAATGAAATTCAAAATATAGTTACAGTTCTTTCTGTAGATCAAGAAAATTTGCCAGATATTATAGGTATGAATGGAATGTTTGCAGCTTTATTGATATCTAACATTCCTCTTATTTCAAAACTTGGATCTGTTAGAGTAGGATATCTTGATGGTAAATTTTTATGTAATCCTAATTATGAGCAGATAGAAAAAGGAATATTAGATTTAGTTATTGCAGCTACTCCTTCTGATATTATAATGATAGAAGGAAGTTCTAAAGAAGTTTCTAATTCTTTGATTTGTGATGCTTGTGCTTTTGCTTTTGATCAAATAAAAATTATTCTTTCATTACAAGAAGAATTAAGAAAATTATGTGAAACTGAAAAATTAATAATTGCTCCTAAATCAATAGATCCAAATTTAGAAAAATTTATTAAAGAAACTGTTATATTAGAAATTAAAGAAGCTTATAAAATTACAGAAAAATTAGAAAGAGAAAAAAAAATAGATGTTTCAATGAAAAATTGTATAGAAAAATTTGGACAAGAAAAAAAACAAGATATTTTAGATATTTTTAAAACTTTAGAAAAAGAAGAAGCAAGAGATTTTATAATAAATGAAAAAAAACGAATTGACGGTCGTTCTTTTACTGAAATAAGACCTATAACTTGTGAAATAGAAGTACTTGCTCAAACACATGGATCAGCACTTTTTACACGTGGACAAACACAAGCATTAGTTGTCACTACTTTGGGATCTTCTATTGATGAGCAAAAAATAGATGATTTAGAAAGTAATGTTCCAAAATCGTTTATGTTGCATTACAATTTTCCTCCTTTTAGTACTGGTGATGTTAAGCCTTTAAGAGGCCCTGGTAGAAGAGAAATAGGTCATGGTAGTTTAGCAGAAAGAGCTATAAAACCAATTATTCCAAATAAAAAAGATTTCCCTTATACTATTAGAGTAGTTTCTGATATTTTAGAATCAAATGGCTCTTCTTCTATGGCTTCAGTTTGTGGCACTACCTTATCCTTAATGGATGCTGGAGTTCCAATTACTTCGCCAGTAACTGGTGTTGCTATGGGTCTAATAAAAAAAGGTGATGAAGAAATTATTCTTTCAGATATTAGTGGATTAGAAGATCATATCGGAGATATGGATTTTAAAATCGCTGGTACTTGTAAAGGAATTACTGCTATTCAATTAGATCTTAAAATTTCTGGAATTAGATTAGAACTTATAGGTAAAATTATTGAACAAGCAGAAAAAGATAGATATTTTATTTTAAATAAAATTTTAGAAGTTATTCCTGAACCTAAAAAAAATCTTTCTGTATTTGCTCCTAAAATTATTTCTTTTCCTATTAAAAAAGAAAAAATTGGAGAGGTTATTGGACCTTCTGGTAAAACTATTAAAAGAATTATTGCAGAAACTGGAGTTTCCATTGATATTAAAGATGAAGATGGAATGGTTTTTATTTTTTCACAAGATGCAAAAGCAGTACAAAGAGCTAAAGAAATAATAGATATTCTTACTCAAGAAATTGAAGTTGGCACAATTTATAATGGAAAAGTTTCAAGAATAACAAATTTTGGTGCTTTTGTAGAAATAGGTCCAGGCAAAGAAGGATTAGTTCACATTTCTCAACTTAGTGAAAGTCATGTTAAAAATGTAGAAGATGTTGTAAAAATAGGAGATGAAATTCCAGTTAAAGTAATAGAAATAGATGAAATAGGTAGAATAAATTTAAGTAGAAAACAAGCTTTACGACAGAAAAAAAATGAAGAACAAGAAAAACAAGAAAAACAAATTGAAGGATAATATATAAAATGTCTTATCAAAAAACAGTACTTGATAATAAAATAAGAATTATTACAGAAAAAATAAGTACAGTTAAATCAATATCTTTGGGTTTTGGATATTAATCGGATCAAAAGATGATGGAAATATGCTTGGCATATCACATTTTATAGAGCATATGTTTTTTAAAGGGACACAAAAACGATCTACTAAAGAAATTGCACAAACATTAGATAGAGTTGGTGGTTATTTGAATGGTTTTACTACCAAAGAATATATGTCTCTTAATGCCAGAATATTAGATGAACATTTGAATATAGCATTAGATCTTTTATCTGATATGTTTCTTAATTCTATTTTTGATTCTAAAGAAATAGAAAAAGAAAAAAAAGTCATTATTGAAGAAATAAAAATGTATGAAGATAATCCAGAAGAATTGATAACAGATTTATTTATTCAAACAATTTTTAAAGATTCTTCTCTTGGCCAACCAATACTTGGGAATAAAAATAATATTTTACATTTTACAAAAGATAATTTAATTTCTTTTATGAAAAAAATTCATTCTGGGGAAAATTTTCTTATTACAGCAAGTGGGAATTTAAATCATAATGATATTGTAAAATTTGCTAATAAAACTTTTTCTTCTCTTAAAAATACTTCATTTTCTTCTTTACCTATTTTTTTTAAAAAACCTAAAATAATAATTAAAAATAAAAAATTAGAACAATTTCATTTATGTTTAGGAATAAAAACTATTCCTTATGTTCATCCAGATAGATTTGTTTTAAGTATTTTAAATATTGTTTTGGGATCTGGAATGAGTTCAAGATTATTTCAAAAAATAAGAGAAGAGAAAGGATTAGCATATTCTATTTATTCTTTTCTTGAATCTTATAAAACTGATGGTACTTTAGGAATATATGCTGGTACTTCTAAAAAATCTTTAAATCAAGTAATCAAACTTATTTTAAAAGAAATAAATTTGATAAAAAAAGAAGGGATTTCTTGTGATGAGCTTAAAATAGCAAAAGAACAATTAAAAGGACACATAATGTTAAGTATGGAAAGTATTAATGTTAGAATGAAAAGATTGGCAAATGCAGAAATTTATTTTAATAATTACTTTACTTTAAATGAAATTATTGAAAGAATAAATAAAATTTCTCAAGAAGATATTTTGCGAATAGCAGAAGAATTGATAAAAAAAGAAAATTTTAAAATTTGTGCTATTGGTCCAAATATAAGTAAAATAATTTCAAAAAATATTATTAATGAAAAATGAAACAAGCTAATTTTACAGAAATATTTACTTCTATTCAAGGAGAAGGTTTATTAGTAGGAATCCCTCAAGTTTTTGTACGATTTAGTAAATGTAATTTAAAATGCAAATTTTGTGATACAAATTTTAAAACAAACTTTTCTCTTTCTTCTGATCAATTAGTAAATTTGCTTAAACAATATAATTTTAAATGGTTATCTTTAACTGGAGGAGAACCATTACTTTATGCAGATTTTTTAAATCAATGTCTACCTTCTTTGAAAAAATATTTCAAAATTTATTTAGAAACAAATGGAACTTTACCAAAAGAACTTTGTAAAATAATTAAATGGGTAGATTTTATTTCTATGGATTTTAAAATATCAAGTGCTACTGGATTAAAAGATTTTACAAAAGAACATTATGATTTTTTACAAATAAGCAAAACAAAAAAATGTTTAGTAAAAGCAATTATTACTTCTTCTACAACAAAAAAGGATATTGAAAATTGCGTAAATGTAATTGAAAAAATTAATCCCAAAATACCCTTAATTTTACAACCTGTAAGTTTAGGAAAAAAAATAAAAAAAACTCCAGATTTGAAAAAATTGCTTTCTTTTTATTTAATAGCAAATAAAGTTTTAAAAGAAGTAAGAATTATTCCACAAGTACATTTATTAATGAAATGGAAATAAAATATTTAAGTTAATACCACAAATTGCATTCAAAATGATAATAAATCGAAAAAATGTATTAGATTATACATTGAAGAAACCGACGACAAAACTAACAAGCGTTTAAATGTGATTTGGTATAAATAATAATATCTGGAGGCATTATGAAAATATTAGTAATTGGCGCTAAAGGAATGTTAGGACAAGATTTGTGTCCTATTTTAAAAAAAGAAAATGAAGTAATAGAAGCAGATATAAATGAAATAGATATTGTAAAAATAGATCAAGTAAATAAATTCATTAAACAAACAAATAGCGATTTAATAATAAATTTAGCTGCTTATACAGATGTTGATGGTTGTGAAATAAATAAAGATAAAGCTTTTGAAATAAATTCTTTAGGGACTTGGAATATAGCACTTATTGCTTCTGAATTAAATAAAAGTTTAGTTTATATAAGTACAGATTATGTTTTTAATGGACAAAAAGAATCTCCGTATCTTGAATTTGATTTTCCAAATCCTATAAATACTTATGGTTGGTCAAAATTAGCTGGAGAAGAATATGTAAAAACATTGGTTAAAAAATTTTATATTATTAGAACTTCTTGGTTATTTGGTAAATATGGAAAAAATTTCATAAATACTATTATTAAATTATCTAAAGAGCAGAATGAAATTAAAGTTGTTGATGATCAAAACGGAAGTCCTACTTTTACTGTTGATTTATCTTATCAAATAAGTAAATTAATTAAAACAAATTTTTTTGGAACCTATCATATTTCTAATAAAGAAAGTTGTACTTGGTTTGAATTTGCTAAAAAAATAATTGAAATAAGTGGGTCAAAAACAAAAATTTTACCTATTGCTTCAAGTGAAATAAAAAGACTTGCTAAAAGACCAACAAATTCTGTTTTGAAAAATTATTGTTTAGAATTAAGAAAAATGGATCTATCAAGATCTTGGGAAGATGCAATAAAAGAATACTTATCCTTATAACATTTTTAATATTATTTGTTAAAACATAAAACAAAGGAAAAAAAGGAATTTAATTTTGAAAATAAATTATTTACGAATTTCTATTACAGATTTTTGTAATTTAAATTGTTTTTATTGTAGACCTTCACAAAAAATAAAATATTTTTCTTTCAATGAAATTCTTCGTTTTGAAGAAATAGTCAAATTTGTTAATTATGTTTCTAATTGGGGAATTGATAAAGTAAGAATTACTGGAGGAGAGCCTTTACTGAAAAAAAATATTTTAGAATTAATTGAAATGCTTGCAAAAATAAAAAAAATAAAAGATTTAGCAATAACTACTAATGGAACACTTTTAGAAAAATATGCTACTTCATTAAAAAAATCTGGATTAAAAAGAATAAATATAAGTCTTGATACTTTAAGTCCATCAAAATTTATTAAAATTACAGGACATGATAAATTTGAAGAAGTTATGGCTGGATTAAAAGAAAGTTTAAAATGTGGTTTTAATCAAATTAAAATAAATGTTGTAGTCATTCCTAATTTTAATGATGATGAAATTTTAGATTTTATAAAATTTTCTTTAGAAAATAATTTGTGTATTAGATTTATTGAACATATGGGAATACAAACAAAAAATAATGTTAGTTTTTTATCCAATTCTTTAATAAAAGAAAAAATAACAAATTTTTTTGGACCATTGGAAAATGTTTCTTTATCAAAACAAGAAAATGGACCTGCTCAATATTTTAAAATAAAAGGACATTCTTCTTTAATTGGATTAATTAGTCCAAGAAGTGAAAAAAACTTTTGTAATAATTGTAATCGTTTAAGATTAACTATTAATGGGCAAATTAGACCTTGTCTTTTATCTGATTTTGCCATAGATATTAAAAAATCTTTAAAAAAAGATGATGAAATAGAAATAAAGCATCTTTTCAATAAAGCCATTTCTCTTAAATCTCCTTATCTTAAAAAAAATTTTAATAAAAAACATATGTTTCAAATAGGAGGATAATATGGATGCAAAAGTATTTTCCATTAATATCAGTGAAAAAAAAGGTACTTTTAAAATTCCTATCAAAGAAGGTATTTTTGAAAAAAATGAAGGATTGTTAAATGATGCTCATAAAGGAAAAGGTGATCGTCAAGTAAGTTTATTAGCATTAGAAGATATTAAAAAAATAAACGCTTGTCCTAAAATTAAAAATAATCCTATTGATACTATTGAACCTGGAAATTTTGCAGAAAATATTACTACAATTGGAATAGATCTATCTTCTTTAGAAATAGGAACTTGTCTTAAAATTGGAGATGAAGTAATTTTGAAAATTTCTAAAATAGGCAAAGAATGTCATCGTTATTGTTCTATTTATTATAAAATAGGTGATTGTATTATGCCTAAAAAAGGAATATTTGGTCAAGTAATAGAAAAAGGGGAAATAAAAGTTGGAGATAAAATAGAAATAATTGAAATATAAAGGAAAAAATTGAAAGAACTTCTTCATTCTAAAAATTTTATTTTTTTATGTAATGGTAGTCTTGTTTCTCAATTTGGAGATCGTATTACTCATATGGTACTTATTGCATTAGTTGGTCATTTTAATCCAGGATCTTATTTTGGATTTTCAAAAATGGCAATATTTTTCACACTTCCACCAATTCTTTTTAGTCCAATAGCTGGTATTCTTGCAGATAAATATAGTAAACGATCAATAATGCTTTTTAGCGATATTGCTCGTGGACTTTTAATTGCTTCACTTCCTTTAATAATAAAGTTTTCTGGACAAAATTTTACATTTGTTTATTTAGTTATATTTTTAATTTTTGCTTTATGTCCATTTTTTAATATTGCTCGAGTAAGTTTTATCCCTCAAATTGTTACTTATAATAAATTGCTATTATCTAATTCTATTTTAAATTTCATTATTAGATTTGCTACTGTATTTGGAATGGTTTTAGGTGGTTATTTATTAGATTTTGTTGGATGGAATAATGGTTTTTATATTGATGCTATTACCTATTTTATTTCTTTTATTTTTATTTTTTTAATTCCTTACAACTTAGAAAAAATTCTTCCATCTCCTAAATTAAAAACATTTTTTCTAATTAAAAATATTTTTTCTGAGATAAAAGAATCTTTTATTTTAGTTTTAAAAACAAGAGTTATTCTTTTATTAATGTGTACAGTTGTAATATTTGGATTAATTGTTTCTTCAACTTATGTAATCTTTATTCCTAAAATTCAACAAGAATTACATAAAGGAACTAGTGGTGTTGGATTAACTAGAGGATTTATGGCAATTGGCATGATTTTAGGAGCTTTATTAATAAGTATTTTTCATAAAAGAATTTCTAAAAAATATATTTTTATAATTAGTTTTTTTAGTATAGGAATATTATTTTCATTAACTTGTTATAAAATTTCTTTTTTCTTAATTAATTTAATAGCAATTATTGGTGGAATGGCAACTTCTGGAATTTTAATTTCTCAAGAAACTTATATTCAAGAAAAAGTTTCAGAAAAATTAAGAGGTAAAATTTTTAGTATAAAAGAAATATTACTTTCTCTTTCTTCTCTTTGTTTTGCTTTAATTATTGGTTGGTCTGCTGAAAAAATAAAAATAGAATATATTTTAATAATACTTGCTATAATATCTATTTTAACAAGTATATCTTTTTTTTACAGTAAATTATTCTTTAAAGAAAAATAAAATATTCTATAATTAAGGAGAGATAATGGATTTATTGCAAAAAATAAATGAATTAGAAATAGTTATAAAAGAAATTAGGGGGCATCTTTGATTTAGAAAATAAAAAATTACAAACAGAAGAATTAGAAAAACAAATTAAAGATCCATCTTTATGGCAAGACAAGAAAAAAATGACTTCTTTAAATAAAGAATTTAAGGATTTAAAAATAATTATTATAGAATGGGATAATTTACAAAAAGAATTTAATGATCTTAAAGATTATTTGAATTTAATCAATAAAAATAATGTAGAAGAAGTTTTAGATTTGGAAAAAAATATAGAAAATTTTGAATTAAAAATAAAAGAATTAGAAATAAAAAATTTATTTAAAAAAGCAAATGATGAATCTAATGCTTTTTTGGAAATTCATCCAGGTGCTGGTGGCGTAGAATCTTGTGATTGGGCAGAAATGTTAATGAGAATGTATGTAAGATGGATAGAAAACAACAAATTTAAATATAAAATAATTGATTTTTTATCTGGAGAAGAAACTGGAATAAAAAGTGTAACAATTTTAGTTATAGGAAAATATGCCAATGGATATTTAAAATCAGAAACTGGAATTCATCGTTTAGTTAGAATTTCTCCTTTTGATGCTAATAAACGAAGACATACTTCTTTTGCTTCTGTATTTGTTTTCCCAGAAACAAAAGAAGAACAAAAAATACAAATAAATTCCAATGATTTAAAAATAGAAACTTTTCGAGCAAGTGGACATGGAGGTCAACATGTAAATGTTACAGATTCAGCTGTAAGACTAACACATTTACCTACTAAAATTACTGCTCAATGTCAAAATGAAAGATCTCAACATCAAAATAAAGCTATGGCTATGAAAGTTTTAATATCTCGAATTAGTGAATTTTATAAAAAACAACAAGAAGAAAAACTTTCAAAAACTTTAGCTCCTAAAAAAGAAATTAGTTGGGGAAATCAAATTAGATCTTATATTCTTCATCCTTATAAAATGATTAAAGATCATCGTACTGGGATAGAAACAGGAAAAACAACACAAGTATTAAATGGAGATTTGAATGATTTTATGTTATCTTTTTTAAAAATTCAAAAAGAAAATTAAAAATTAATTATCTTTTTCTTTTTGAAAAGAAATATATAATTTTTCCAAAGATTTATTTTCTATTTGACGAATTCTTTCTTTAGTTAAACCCATCATTTCTCCTATTCCTCTCAATGTACTTGCTTCATAACCATTTAATCCATATCTATGTTGAATTACAAATTGTTCTTGTTTAGATAGCTTATTAATTAATGCAACAAGCAATTCTATTTTATTGAATGGATCTGATTTTGAATAATTATCATCTTTAACAAAATTAATAAATTCTTGATTATTATCATTTTTAGATTCAAGTGAAATTGGAAATTGAAAAAGAGAAGAAATAATTTCTATATCTTTTTCTTTTAATTTCATTTGATTAGCAATTTCTTCTTTAGAAGGTTCTCGTCCTTTTACTTGTAAATAATTTTGAATAAATTTAAAATATTTAAATAATTTTGTACTAATATGTAATGGAATTTTAATAATTTTCCCTTGTTCTATTATACATTTAATCATTGCTTGTTTTATTAACAAACTTGCAAAAGTATTAAACCTATAACCTTTTTTTGCATCAAACTTTTCTACTGCTTTAATAAGTCCAATATTCCCCTCTTCAATTAAATCTAACAAAGGAATATTATATTTTAAATATCTTTTAGCAATAATTATTACCAAATTTAAATTTGAAACAATAAAATTATTTTTTGCTTTTTTATCTCCATTTTTAATTTTCATAGACAATTCTATTTCTTGTGAACAAGTTAAAAAAGGAATATTTTTAATTTCAGATAAATAAAATTTTATTGTATCTATATTTTCAAAATCATTTTTTTTTAAATTTTGATTGTTATTTTTTTTCATCGATAATAATTTATTCCAAAAATTATTTTTTCAAAAGAAAAAAATGGTTTATTAAGTACATTTATCATAAATAAATCTATTTTCCATCTCGGTACTAAAAGCATTCTCATTCCAATATTAAAATCAGAAGAATCATACTCAATTATAGCCATATAAGAAGAATATAAAATTTTAGAGATACTGCAAAAAAAAATATTTTTTTTAATAAAATTTTTAATTTCTGAAGTTCCTATTCCTATATTTGCTTCAAT
>JBDRGX010000098.1:0-3918 GCA_043817485.1 bacterium | reverse complement strand
AAAAAAAATAGAAAAAATATCTTTACAAAATAAAGAAAATGAGATTAAAATAAAAGCCAATCCTAATATGTGTCAATACTTTGAAAAAGAAAAAGAATTTTTTAAAAATATAGAATCTAAATATAACATATTTTTTATATTTGAAAGTAATGAAAATTTTCATTTAGAAAAAATAGAAATTATTTCATAGAAATTATTTCTTTAAAAACATTTAAAAAATATAGTAGGAGTAAATAAAATGAATATTGAAAAATCACTTGAAAAAGAAAAAATTTTAGAAATTACCTTATCTCAAATTGAAAAACAATTTGGAAAAGGTTCTATTATGCGATTAGGAGAAAAAAGAGCACACATAGAAACTCCCTGTATTCCTACTGGTTCTTTTGCATTAGATGAAGCTTTAGGAATTGGAGGTGTTCCTTGTGGTCGTATTATAGAAATATTTGGGCCTGAATCTTCTGGAAAAACTACTTTAGCTTTACAAATTATAGCTAGTTCTCAAAAACTAAAAGGAACAGCTGCTTTTATTGATGCTGAACATGCTTTAGATCCCAAATATACTCAAAATTTGGGCGTAAATTTAAACGATTTATTGATTTCTCAACCAGATACAGGAGAACAAGCTTTAGAAATAATAGAAATGTTAGTAAGAAGTAATGCTGTTGATATTATTGTAATTGATTCTGTTGCTGCTTTAACTCCTCAATCAGAAATTGAAGGAGAAATGGGAGATTCTCATATGGGACTTCAAGCTCGTTTAATGTCTCAAGCAATGAGAAAACTTACATCAGCAATTAATAAATCAAAAACTTGCGTTATTTTTATTAACCAATTAAGAATGAAAATAGGTATTGTTTTTGGAAATCCAGAAACAACAACTGGTGGTCGTGCTTTAAAATTTTATGCTAGCGTAAGATTAGATATTAGAAAAATTGCTTCTATAAAAGATAAAGAAAATATTATTGGACACAGAACTAAAGTTTTAGTAGTTAAAAATAAAGTAGCAGCACCTTTTAGAGAAGCAGAGTTTGACATTATCTTTGGAGAAGGTATTTCAAAAGAAGCAGATTTAATAGATTTTGGATCAGAAAAAGGTATAATTGAAAAAAGTGGATCTTGGTTTTCTTATGCTGGAGAAAAAATAGGACAAGGAAAAGAAAATGTTAAACAATTTTTAAAAGAACATCCAGATAAAATGCAAGAAATAGAAAAAAAAATAAAAGAATTTTTTGCAACAAATATTGTAAATAATAATAAAACTAATCAAATAGTTGATAATAAAATTTAGTTTGTCATAATTCAATTATAAATCTTTTTTATAATTAATGATAACAAGGCGATAACAAAAGCATATTATTCCAAATTACAAATTAGTCTTAAAGATATTGTTTTGAATTTTGATCATTGAAATTTATTTCAAATTTTGATATTCAAATTTCGTATTTGGTTTTTATATTTGTATTTTTCACATTTATTACTATATTTTTGTTTGCAAATTAGTATTAAATAATATATTGAAGAAGCCGATAACAAAGCCAACACAGTTAGCATTTAAATGTAACTTGATATTACAGCAAATTGCAAAGATAAATAACGCAACCTGAAAAAATTAAAAATAATGAAAAAATTTCTTTTATATTTTATAATTTTTTTTCTAACATTTTTTTTAACATTATATCTAATTATTAAAATTTATAATCCTAATAAATATGTAAAAGTGCCAGATCTAAAAAATATGGATGTTCTTTCTGCTTTAGAAATATTAGAAAAAAATAACTTGAATTTAAAAATAATAGATAAAAGATATAATTCTGATATTCTTTGTAATTCTATTATTTTTCAAAAACCTAATTCTAATGCTTTAGTTAAAAAAAATAGAAGTATTTATGTAATTATTAGTTTAGGAAAAGAATTATTTAAAATTCCAAATTGTGTTAATAAAAATATTTCTTTAGCAAAAATAGAAATAAAAAAAGCTAATTTTAAAGAAGAAAATATTTCTTATATTTATTCAGATAAATTTCCAGAAAATACAGTAATTGCTCAATTTCCAACTGCAGATTCTTTAGAAAAAACAAATTCAATAAATTTATTAGTTAGCAAAGGATTAAAAAAAATAGAATACTGTATGCCAGATTTAAAAGAATATTCTTTAAATAATGCAAAAAAAATTCTTGAAAAAATGGAAATTATTATTACAAGAATTGATTATGAAAAAAACAACACTTTGAAAAAAAATTTTATAATAAACCATTTTCCAGAATTTGGATCTAAAATTAAAAAAGGTGATATGGTTAAACTCATAGTTTCAGGAGAAAAAGAAAAAAAAGTTTCTTTTAGTAATTGTACTGTAGTAAATTATACAACGCCAGCAGGATTATTAAAAAAACATATTAAAGCTATTTTATCAAATGATGATGGGCAAAAAGAAATAATAAATGGAATGTATACAGCACTTCAAAAAATTGATATTTTTGTAGAAATAAAAGGAAAAACACGATTGGAAATTTATGTTAATAACGAACTTGATAAAAATGAAACAAGAGAATGGTGAAAAAATTAATTTTTAATACTAAGTTGCATTTAAAATGATAACAAGGCACACAAAGAAAGTGACAAATCTGCCTGTGCGAACACGCAAACAAGGAGCCGTATTAAATAATACGCTGGAAAGCCGATGACGAAGCCAACACAATTAACGTTTAAATGCGACTTTGGGATAAAATATAAAGGAGACAAAAAATGGGATTATTTATAGGAAAAGAAAGAAAAGCAAGAAGAAGTTACGGTTTTGATGAAATAGCATTAGTTCCAAGTTCTATTACAATAAATCCTAATGAAACAGATATTCATTGGAATTTAAGAGAATTAAAATTTAATATTCCTATTTTAGCTTCAGCAATGGATGGAGTTGTAGATGAAAATTTTGCTATTTGTATGGGAAAATTAGGAGGTTTATCTGTTTTAAATTTAGAAGGAATTTATGTTCGATATGAAAATTCAGAAGAAATTATAGATAAAATAATTAATACAAAATCTGAAAAAGTGACAGAAATACTTCAAAAAATTTATGAAGAACCAGTAAAAGAAAAATTAATTTCACAAAAAATAGAAAATATAAAAAAAGCAGGAGTTCCTTGTATAGTTTCTTCTATTCCTCAAAAAGCCGAACGATATGGAAAAATAAGCGAAGAAGCTGGATGTGATGTTTTTATAGTTCAATCTACTGTTACTACAGTAAAACATATATCTTATGAATATAAAACACTTGATTTTTATAATTTTTGCTCAGAAATGAAAGTTCCAATAATTGTTGGAAATTGTGTAACTTATAACACTTGTTTAGAGCTTATGGCTACTGGCATTTCTGGAATATTAATAGGAATAGGTCCTGGATCTGCTTGTACAACAAGAGGAGTATTAGGAATTGGTGTTCCACAAGTAACTGCTACTTGCGATGCTGCAGCTGCAAGAGATACATTTTATAGACAAACTGGAAAATATGTTTCTATTATTACTGATGGTGGAATGTCAAGTGGTGGAGATATTTGTAAATCTTTTGCTTGTGGTGCTGATGCTATAATGATAGGATCTGCTTTTGCAAAAGCTAAAGAAGCTCCTGGAAAAGGGTATCATTGGGGAATGGCAACTCCACATGAAAATCTTCCTCGTGGAACAAGAATATATGTAGGAACAACTGGAAGTTTAGAAGAAATTTTATTAGGACCAGCAAGATTAGATGATGGTTCTCAAAATTTAGTTGGTGCGCTTCAAACTTGTATGGGAAATTTAGGTGCTCAAAATATAAAAGAAATGCATTCAGCGGAAATTGTTATTGCTCCAGCAATTAAAGAAGAAGGAAAACTTTTTCAAAAAGTTCAAAAAGTAGGAATGGGAAAATAAATTATTTAATAAAAA
>JBDRGX010000097.1:0-14723 GCA_043817485.1 bacterium | reverse complement strand
GCAATAATAGAAAATATTATTTTATATCAAAAAGCTCAAACATTAGCTATTACAGATGAATTAACTGGACTTTATCTTTATTTTTATTTTTATGAAAGATTAGACTATGATATAAAAAGAATTCAAAAAAAGAATAGTATTCTTACTGTACTAATGATAGAAATAGATAATTTTAAAAAAATTAATGATACTTATAGTTATGCAATTGGAGATGAAATTTTAATACAATCTGCTAATATTTTTAAAAAATGTATTCGTAATGTTGATTTAATAGCTCGATATGGAGGAGATGAATTTGCAATTATTCTTTCAGAAACTTCTAAAGAAGGTGCTTTTATTACAGCTGAAAGAATTCGTACTCAAATTGAAAAAACTTCTTTTATTATTGAAGAACACAATATAAATATTACTGTAAGTATTGGAATTGCTTCTTGTCCAGAAAATGCTATTACTGCTAAAGAATTGGTTGATAAAGCAGATAAAGCAATGTATATAGCAAAAAAAATTGGGAAAAATGAAATAAACATATTTGAAGAAAAAAATATTTTAGAAAAAGGTGAAAATGAAAAAAAATAAACAAATAAATTTATTGTATCTTTTTTTAATTTTATTTATTTTTTTTATAGCATTTTTTGTTACGCAAAACAAGATATGGGAATTTTTGTCAATCAATACTTTTCTTTTATTTGTTTTTATATTACAAGATTATATTTCAAGTTCTTTTAAAAGATTTATTAGTACTTTAATATTTTCAATTTTATACTGTTTTATTTTATCAATTATTGGATCAGATAATATTTTTTTAGATAAATATTTATTTTTCAAAATAAGTATTTTGTTAATTACTCAATTAATTATATATTTTTTTCCTGAACAACATTTTAATAAAATTTTTGATAAAAAATTTTTATTAAAAAAAGAAGCAAAAGAAGCATTAGAAATACAAAATAAAAATTTAATAAAGCAAAAAAAAATTTTTGAAAAAGAATTTGAAGAAATGGAAGATATTTATGAATTAACTAAAGACATAAATACTACTTTGAATTTTGATAAAACAATGAATTTTATTAAAGATGCAATTCATAAATTTTTTAATTTTACTAATTTTATATTTTTTATATTTAATGAAGAAAAAAATATGTATGAAATGAAAATTTCATATAATTTGAATCAAGATATTTTAGATAATTTTGTAAAAATAAGTAATCAAAAATGTTTTATAGATAAATATTTAACAGATAGTTCTAAAACATATTATTTTGTTAATAAAGAAAATTTTCTTGAAAATACAATTATGAATTTTGTTGAAGATACCTCAACTTTTTTAATAATTCCTATTTTTGTTAAAAAAAAAGCAGTTTCTTTTATTTTGGGATTAAATTTTAGTAAAAAATTAGAACAATTAAAAAAAATGCAAATTATTATATTACAAATTTCTATTGCTTTTGAAAAAGCATTTTTTTATAATAAAATTGAAAAAATGAGTTTAATTGATGGATTGACAGGTTTGTATAATCGAAGATATTTTCAAATTTTATTTGAAAATGAAATTCAACGATGCAAAAGATATAAACTAAAATTTTGTCTACTTTATCTGGATTTAGATAATTTTAAGCAATGTAATGATGTTTATGGTCATTTAATAGGTGATATGGTTTTAAAAGAAGTAGGTAAAATTATAAAAATAAATATAGATAAATTAGATATTGTTGCAAGATATGGAGGAGAAGAATTTTTAGTTATTTTAGTAGAAACAGATATAAATGAAGGATTGAGTATCGCTAATTGTATTAGAGAATCTATACAATATCATAAATTTGGAATAGATACTAAATTTCATATTACTATTAGTATAGGAATTAGTTCTTTTCCGCAAGATGGTATCAGTGGTATTGAGAAAGAAAGTTTATTAAATAAAGCAGATGCTTTAGTTCATTTAGCTAAAAAAAATGGGAAAAATTGTGTAGAAAGTGAAATTCATTAATTTTATTTTTTTAAAAATATAAAATTTTAAAAGTGTAAAAGAAAAGGTATATAGTGGTGTAGTGGCAATTCATGAATTGTTCTTACAAATCTTCAATTATTTTGGATAATTTTTTTGATGATTTAATAAATGGTGGTTATCATATGGGGTCATCAACCATAAAATTTTAAAAGTTTCTTGACAAATGTTAAATAAAAAAATATGTATAAAATTCAAAATTAAATTAGTTTTTTTGTATAAATTTATAGGGAGATATTATTTTGTTATCAAATTTGCGAAATAAATTAAGAAATATTTTTCTTAAAATTTTTTTACCAGTAATTAAAATATTAGTTAAAATGGGTATTAAATCTAATACAATAACTTTTATAGGTTTTTTCTTTAGTCTTATTTCTGGTTTTTTAATTGCAAAAGGTAATTTTTTAGGTGCTGGTTTGTTATTTTTTGTAAGTGGTTTGTTTGATTTATTAGATGGGTCATTAGCTCGAGAAACTAATACAGTTAGTAAAAAAGGTGCTTTACTTGATTCAACAATGGATAGATTGTCAGAAGGATCTATATTTTTTGGACTTTTGATTTATTTTTTTTCTCAACATGGATTATTATGTATTTCTCTTGTTTTTTGTACCTTTCTTATATCTTATATGGTAAGTTATGTTAGAGCAAGAGCTGAAGGGTTAGGTTTTAAATGTGATAGTGGTTGGGCAACACGATTTGAAAGAATGTTAATTATGGGATTATTTTTAATTTTCAAAAAACCAGAAATAGGGTTATGGATTTTATGCTTAATTGGCATTATAACTGTTATACAACGAATTAGAGATGTTTTGAGAATGTGAGCAAACTGCTTATTTATTAAGTTTTTAAAATAAATTTTGTAAATTAATTATAAATAAGGAGTTTTTATAATGAAAGAAATTAAAATAGCTATTATAGGCGTAGGAAATTGTTCAAGTTCTTTATTACAAGGAATAGAATATTATAAAGATAAAAAAAATGATAATATTCCTGGAGTTATGCATACTAATTTAGGAGGTTATTATCTTTCTGATATTAAAGTAGTAGCTGCTTTTGATGTTGATAAAAATAAAGTAGGTAAAGATATTGCTGAAGCAATATTTACTTTTCCTAATAATACTATAAAATTTTCAGATGTTCCTTTAACTGGTATCAAAGTTCAAAGAGGAAAAACATTAGATGGTTTAGGTAAGTATTATAAACAAGTAGTAGAAGAATCATCTCTTCCAGAAGTAAATGTAGCAGAAGTTTTGAAAGAAAGTGGAGCAGAAGTAGTTATTAATTATTTACCAGTAGGTAGTGAAGAAGCTACTCTTTTTTATGCTGAAGAAGTTCTTAAAGCTGGATGTGCTTTTATTAATTGTATTCCAGTTTTTATTGCTAATAAACAAGAATGGATAAAAAGATTTGAAGATAAAAAATTACCTTTAATTGGTGATGATATTAAATCTCAAGTAGGTGCTACTATTTCTCATAGAATACTTACTGCATTATATGAAGCAAGAGGTGTAAAATTAGAAAGAACATATCAATTAAATGTTGGTGGTAATATGGATTTTAAAAATATGTTAGAAAGAGATAGATTGGAAAGTAAAAAAATATCTAAAACTAATGCTGTTACTTCGATGCTTTCTTCAGATATTGGTTCAGATAATGTTCATATTGGACCAAGTGATTATGTAGCTTGGCTTACAGACAGAAAATGGGCATATATTCGTTTAGAAGGAAAAAGTTTTGGAGATGTTCCTTTAAATATTGAATTAAAATTAGAAGTTTGGGATTCTCCTAATTCTGCTGGTGTTGTTATAGATGCTATTAGATGTTGTAAATTAGCTTTAGATAGAGGAATAGGTGGCTCATTAGAAGGACCTTCTGCTTACTTTATGAAATCTCCAGCAGTTCAATATTTTGATGAAAAAGCAAGAGAGTTAGTAGAAGAATTTATTGTTGAAAAAAATTGTAATTGTAAATGTAAATAAATAATGATTTTATATTTTTTATTGAAAATAGGTATTTTTTTATCTTACATTATTCCAAGAAAATTAAGTTTGTTTTTAGCAGAAATAATAGGATATTTGTGTTTTTTGATTTGTAGAAAAAAAAGAAAAATAATTACAGAAAATGTAATAACAGTTTTAAATAAAAAAAATATTGATATAAAAATTGTAAAAAATATTTTTATTAATTATTCAAAATATTATGTTGATTTTTTGTACTTAGAATGGTTTAAAAAAAGAAAAAATAAAATAAGTAATATAGTAAATGTAAATTATTTGAAAGATGCAATTCAAAAAAACAAAGGGGTTATTTTAGTTACTGCTCATTTAGGAAATTGGGATGTAGGGGCACTTAATTTTATTCAATCTGGATTTTCTATGAATGTTGTTGTTGAAAGACTTTATCCGAAAAAATTATATGAATTTTATAGAAAAAATCGACAAAAATTAGGTGTAAAAGTTATTTCAAGTGGTTTTGTTAATGTTATTCAAGAAAAACTTAGAAATAACGAAATTGTAGCTATTGTAGTTGATAGAAATGTTGAAGGAAAAGGAGTAGAAGTAGAATTTTTCAATAAAAAAACTAAAATGCCAGTTGGTCCAATTGTTTTAGCTTTAAGAACAGGTGCTGTTATAATTCCAGGATTTACTATTAGAAAAAATGATAATACCTATCTTACTTTTTTATTAGAATCTATAGAAATAGAAAAAAAAAAAAATTTAGAGCAAACAATAAAATATAATTTAGAAAAAATGAATAAAGTAATAGAAGAGCAAATTAAAAAATATATTTCTCAATGGTATAATTTACAACCATTTTAATTAATGAAAAAATTGTATTTAAAAATTTAAAATAAAGGAGAAAATTTTATGAGAATAGGAATATTAACTGGTGGAGGAGATGCTCCTGGATTAAATGCTGTTATTAGAGGAATAACAATTAGAGCAATTCAAGATGGTAATGAAATATTGGGTGTACAATTAGGTTGGAAAGGAATGATTCAAAAATTATTTAATGTTTTGACATTAGATGATGTTGAAGATATTCAAAGACAAGGTGGTACTATTTTAGGATCTTCTCGTACAAATCCTTTTAAAATAGAAAAAGGAACCGAAATTATTGTAGAAAATATGAAAGAAATGAAAATGGATGCACTTGTTGCAATTGGTGGTGAAGATACTTTAGGTGTTGCTAATAAATTATTTAAAATGGGTATTAAAGTTATTGGTGTACCTAAAACTATTGATAATGATGTTTCAGCAACTGATTATACTTTTGGCTTTGATACAGCTATTAACATTGCTACAGAAGCAATGGATAGACTTCATACTACAGCAAAATCTCATCATAGAGTAATGATAGTGGAAATAATGGGTAGACATGCTGGTTGGATGGCATTACATGCAGGAATTGCTGGTGGTGCTCATATTATACTTATTCCCGAAGAACTTTTTGATATAAATTATGTTTGTGATATAATTAAAAAAAGAAAAGAACAAGGAAAAGTTTATTCTATGGTAGCAGTAGCAGAAGGAGCAAGATGTTTAGAATTAGAAGAAAAAGTAAAGCATAATGAAGGGTTTGATGCTTTTGGTCATATTCAATTAGGAAAGGGAATAGGTATTGGAGAAGTTTTAGAAAAAGAAATAGAAAAAAGAACTGGCATTGAAACACGATTGATGGTATTAGGACATCTTCAAAGAGGAGGTGCTCCATCTGCTTTTGATAGAGTGTTAGGTACTCGATTTGGATATAAAGCTTATGATTTAATTAAACAAAATAAATTTGGGAAAATGGTATCCTTAAAAGGAACAGAAATAGTAGAAGCAAATTTAGAAGAAGGTGTAGGAGTTCTTAAAATTGTTCCACAAGTATATTATAATGAAGCAAAAGTTTTTTTCGGATTATAAACTGAAAAAAATAAACATTTTTTTAACCTATAAGGAGAGTTTAAAATGAAGATAAAGAATTTATTGATAGTACTTTTTTTGTTTGTAATTACTGCAAGTTATGCAGATAATTATGATGTAATAAAAGTAGATGCAGAACCAGTTTTAGATGGTAAATTAGATGATGTTGTTTGGAATTTGGCTAATAAATCTTGTACTAATTTTAAAGATGATAAAACTGGAAATATAGCACAAGCACAAACTTTTGTAAAATTAATTTATACAAATACTTATTTATATTTAGGATTAAAATGTAATGAACCAAAAATGAATTTATTAATAAGCAATAGAACTGAACATGATAGTGCTCTTTATATGGAAGATAGTGTAGAACTTTTTTTTGATTGTAAAAAAACAAGAGATAATTATATGCAATTTGTACTTAATACTATTAATACTCATTATGATGAAGAAAATGGAAATAAAGGTGTGAATCCATTATGGGAATCAGCTGTATATAAAGATATGGAAAATAAGTTTTGGAGTGTTGAGGTAAAAATTCCATTTAGTTCATTAGTATTAAATAATCCAGTTGTAGGAACTAAATGGGGAGCAAATTTTTGTAGAAATCGTGTAGGAGCAGAAGTTGAATCAAGTTCTTGGGCTGGAATAGTAGGATTATATGCTCAACCTAATTTATTTTATGAAATAACTTTTGTAGGGCCAAGTTCTATTGAAGAAAAAAATTGGGGGAAAATAAAAGCTATATTTAAATAAATTAAATTTTAAAAATACCTAAGTTTTTGAAATAACATTCATATTAATTGTGTAATCAAATGGATAGTAACAATAAGAGAAAATCCGAAATTCGAAACAATATCAAATTACCAAAATATAAATGTTCAAAACAAGAACTGTTTCAATATTTGAATTTTTTTTATTGTTTCATATTTTGAATTTGATAGTTTGCAATATTTTATTTCTGTTTGCAGTTTGGTATAAATAATATTTTTTGTTTTCTAAAAGTTAAAAAATATTAAGTATTTAATTTATTTTTTATTTGTTTTTCGAATTTAGCAAAATTAAGATAACAAATAGCAAGAGCTAATGCATCTGCAGTATCATCTAATTTTGGGATTTCTTTTAGTTTTAATATATGTTTAATCATTACTTGGACTTGTTTTTTATCAGCTTTCCCAAATCCAGTTACAGATTGTTTTACTTCTAATGGAGTGTATTCTTTAATAGAAATACCAGACATAATAGATGCTAAAATAATAACACCTTGTGCTTGACTTATAGAAATAGCTGTTTTAATATTTTTAGCAAAAAATAATTTTTCAATTACTACTATTTCTGGTTTAAATTCTTTTATAATTTTCAAAATTTCTTCATAAATTTTTTTTAATCGAAGAGGAAAAATAGTTTGTGGAGAAGTAATAATACATCCATAAGAAATAGGAATTAAATTTCCTTTTTCATCTTTTACTATACCATAACCTATACGTGCTATTCCTGGGTCTATTCCTAATATTAACATAAAATTTCCAAATAAAATTTATTCTTGTGTATTTATTTTTTCCATTTCTTCTAAAGAAATATCAAAATTAGCATAAACATTTTGAACATCATCTAAATCTTCTAATAATTCCATTAAATTAAGCATTTGTTGTGCTTTTCTACCTTCTAATTTTATTGTAGATTTAGGGACCATAGTTATTTCTGCTGTTATAAATTCAATATTTTTTTCTTGAAAAGATTGTTTAACTTTTTCAAAAATATTTAGATCTATAATTATTTCAAAATTTTCTTCATCTTCTTTAATATCGCTTGCTCCTGTTTCTAATGCTATTGTCATAATTTCATCTTCTGAATATTTAGTTTTATCTATTGAAATATAACCTTTTTTTTCAAACATCCAGTTGACACAACCAGATTCACCTAAATTTCCGCCATATTTAGAAAAAAGATGTCTTATATCAGCAATAGTTCTATTTTTATTATCTGTTGTTACTTCTACTAAAATTGCAACACCACTTGGACCATATCCTTCGTAAGTAAAATCGTCATATCTTATTCCTTCTATTTCTCCAGTTCCTTTTTTTATAGCTTTAGTAATATTATCTGCTGGCATACTAAATGATTTAGCTTTTTGAATAGCAGTTCTTAATCGCGGATTATTTTCTATATCTTTTCCACTTATTCTTGTTGCTGTTGTAATTTCTTTAATTAATTTAGTAAAAATTTTTCCTCTTTTAGCATCTTCTTTTCCTTTTTTATGCTTAATTGAAGACCATTTAGAATGACCAGACATGATTTCCTCCTAATTTTTTAAATAAAGTTAAAAAAATTATAAAATCGCAATTCAAGAGATAATATTAATAAGAAAATACGAACTACGAATATCGAAATTCAAAACAAAAAAATTTAATAATTTGCAACATTTTATTTTTAATTGCAACTTATGATTACAAATCGCATATATAATATTTTCATAAATATTAAAAATAAAAAAATTGGCAAGAAAAAAAAAATAAATGTTATTGATAAAAAATTATTTTAACTAAATTTTATGTTTTTTAAAATTAAAATTAAACTTTACTTTCATTTTTTTGCTAATATTTTTATCTAACAATAAAAAATGTTTTTTTTATCTTTGTACTTTTTTAATAGTAATTATTCCCCAATTAAAAAAAAGTATAAAAGAAAATAATATAATAATGAAAGATGTTATTTCAATTTTTTGTCCTGAAAAACTTGCACGGAGACAATTATTAGTATGAGTTAATGGTAAAAAATTAAGAATTATTTTTACAAAATAAGGTAATTTATTTGTTGGAAAAAATGTCCCACAAAAAAATGTCATAGGCATAATAAAGAAATTAGAAAATGCAATTATATCTTCATGTGATTTTGCTGAAAATCCAGCAATAACACCAAAACAAGAAAATATTAAACAATTTAATATCAATATTAAAAAAAATAAAGGATTTTGTGGAAAACCAGCACCAAAAATAGCTCCAAATATAAAAATTATACTTGAAGCAAAAAGTCCTCGAATTGCACCAGATAATATTTCTCCAATCATTATATCCATTGCTGTTATAGGACTTACTAAATATTCATCTATTATTTTAAAATGTAGTCTATTAACACAAATAGAAGTAGCAAGCCACATATATGAATTAATTGTTGAACTCATAGCACAAATACCAGGAACTATAAACATAAGATAAGATCCTTGTTCAATATTTATTTTTTTACCAAGTCCTAATCCAAAAACAATTAAATAAAGTAAGGGCATAATCATGCTTGAGAAAAGATATCCAAAACGAAAAAATCTTCGTTTTAATATAATCATTTCACGCAAAAATATAGGATAAAAATTCATTAAATTACCTTACTTTTTAATTTTTTTACCAGTAATTTTGATAAAAACATCTTCAAGATTTGATGCTCTAATCAGTATATTATTTTTATTTTCTGCAAATTTGTATGCTTCTTCTCTATTTTCAAATAAATGATAATTGGTTATCCCATTATCAAATGATTCTACTACAAAATGTCCAATTTGTGCTTTTATTTCTTGTGGTGTTCCCATAGCAATTAATTTGCCATAATTAAGTATACCTACTCGATGACAAAGTATTTCTGTTTCTTCAATATAATGAGTAGTTAGTAAAATAGTAGTACCTTCTTTATTTAATTTACGAATAATATCCCAGATTTGTCGCTTTATTTGTGGATCAAGTCCAATAGTTGGTTCATCTAAAAAAAGTATTTTTGGCTGATGCATAATAGATCTAATAATAAGTAATCTTCTTTGCATCCCTCCTGAATAAGTGCTTACAAGATTATTTTTTCTATTTTTTAAATTAGCCCATTCAAGTAAATCATTTATTTTGTTGTCTATTTTTGATATTTTGTAAAGTAGCCCATGTATATGAAGATTTTCTTTGGCACTAAGATCTTTGTCAAGATTTATTTCTTGCGGACAAACTCCAATTAATTGTTTAATTTTATTTGCATTTTTAATAATATCTAAACCATCAATTTCTATTTTCCCAGAACTTGGAGATAATAGCGTAGTTAGTATTTGTATTGTTGTTGTTTTTCCAGCACCATTAGGACCAAGCAATCCAAATATTTCACCTTTTTTAATGTGTAAATTAAGATTATCTAATGCTTTTATTTTACCAAAATATTTAGTTAAATTTTCTATTTTAATCATTTTTAAAAGTTATGCATTTCCTTGAATTTTAAAAAAAATTATATTTGTTGTCCAGTAGTAGCCATACTTAAAGAACTATGTTTTACTCCTTTTGTAGATTTTAGTTTATCAAATAAATTTTCTATTTTTTTAGGATTACTTTTTGTTATAATTATTTCTACGCAATTGTCTTTATCCAAATGAATGTGTTGAGAAGAAATAATTAAATCATGAAAATGATGTTCAATATCAATTAATTTATTTACAAGTTCTTTTTTATGATGATCATAAACCATAGTAATTATTCCAATTACTTTTTCTCCTTGTATCCATTCAGTTTTTACAAAATCCTGTCTTATTAAATCGCCAATTGCTTTAGATCTTGTAGAATAATTTTTTTCTTTAATATGATTATCAAATTTATTTACCAAATCTTTATTAAGTGAAATACTAAATCGTTTTAAATTTGTCATTATAATATACTCCGTTTAATAAACTTTTTATTTAGAATTAATTTTTAATGCTTTATTGCCTATATCTTTTCGATAATACATTCCATCAAAATAAATTTCAGAAACAGCTTTATAACTTTTATTGATAGCATCTTTAATATTTGTTCCTAAAGCACATACTCCTAATACTCTTCCACCATTAGTTACTATTTTTTCATTTATTAGTTTAGTTCCAGCATGGAAAATATGAATATCTTTGTTTGAAATAAATTTTTCTAATCCATCAATTTTTTTTTCTTTTTCATAATTTCCTGGATACCCAAGAGAAGATAAAACTACACATACAGCTGATTTTTGATGCCAATCTAAAGCAATTTTATTTAATTCACCATTTAAACATGCTTCAATTATTTCTATTAAATCAGTTTTCATTAAAGGAAGAATAACTTGAGTTTCTGGATCTCCAAAACGACAATTAAATTCTAAAACTTTTAAACCTTGTTTAGTAAGTATTATTCCCGCATATAAAATACCACAATAAAATTTATTTTCTAAAGATAAAGCTTTTATTGTAGGTTTTAAAATACGATTTTCAATTTCTGAAAGAAGTTGGGAATCAACTGTGGGAGTTGGTGCATAAGCTCCCATTCCACCAGTATTAGGGCCTTTATCTCCATCAAAAATTTTTTTATGATCTTGAGAAGAAATCATTGGAAGAACATTTTTACCATCTGAAAAAGCTAAAATAGATATTTCTTCTCCTTCTAAATATTCTTCAATAATTATTTTATTTCCAGCTATTCCAAAATTTTTTTTTTACTAATATTTCTTCTATTGATGCAATAGCTTCTTTTTTGTTCATAGAAATTAAAACACCTTTTCCTGCTGCTAAACCATCTACTTTAATAACTATAGGAAAATTTACTTTATCGAGATAAGAAATAGCATCATTTTTATTATCAAATATTTCATAATTAGCTGAAGGGATTCCATATTTTTTCATTAAATTTTTACTAAAGCATTTACTTCCTTCTATTTCTGCTGCATTTTTAGAAGGTCCAAAAATTTTAAGTCCAGATGATTGAAATAAATCTACTATTCCTAATACTAAAGAAATTTCTGGGCCTACAATTGTTAAATCTATTTTTTCTTTAATAGCAAAATTTCGTAATTCCAAAATATTATCTGCTTTAATATTTACATTTTCTCCATTTATTTTTGTCCCAGCATTTCCTGGAGCACAATAAATTTTTTCAACTTTTGGATTTTGTTTTATTTTATCAAGAAGAGCATGTTCTCTTCCTCCTTCACCAATAATTAAAACTTTCATTTTTATCCTTTATTTATTTTTAAGTTAGATACTAATTCATTATAAAGATTTTCTGTATTTTTAATTAAATTTTCTTTACTAAATTGATAAGTAGCATTTTCTTTTGCTAAAATTCCCATTTTTTTTCTTTTGTCTGGATTTTCTAATAAAGCTATTATTTCTTGAGCCAAAGCATCTGGATTTTTTGAAGGAACTAAAACTCCAGTTTCATTATTTTTTATTAAATCTGGAACTCCACCTACATTTGTAGATACTATTGCCTTTGCTGCAGCCATAGCTTCAATTATAGAAACAGGGGAGCCCTCATTTAAAGAAGAAATTACTACTAAATCTAAATCTGCATAAATTTTATCCATATCTTTTTTGAAACCTAAAAAAAAGGTTTGAGAAATAATTCCTAATTCTTGTGCTAATTTTTCTAATGATGGCCTTAATTTACCATCTCCAATAATAAGAAATTTTGCTTGAGGATATTTTTTTGCTATAATAGAAGCTGCTTTTAAAAAATATGAATGTCCTTTAATTGGAACAAGTCGAGCAATAATTCCAATTAAAAAATCATTTTCATTAAAATTTAATTCTTGACGAAATTTTCCTTTTTCTTTATCACAATTTAAAAATTTTTCTAAATCAAAGCCCAATGGTATCATAACAATTTTTTTAGGATTTCCTATTCCATGTTTTAATATTTCATCTTTTTGAGATTTAGTAATAGCAATAATTTTAGTAGTAAAAAAAGCTAAAATTTTTTCAATAAAAATAAATAATTGATTTTTTAAAGGGCTGAAATAACTATGAAAAGTATGTCCATGAAAAGTATGAATAATTATGGGAACTCCTGCTAAAATTCCACTTATACGACCAAGAGTGCCAATTTTTGCCATATGTGTGTGAATAATATCGGGTTTTATTTTTTTAATATATTTCCATAATTTCCAAAGAGATATAAAATCATCATGCCAATTAATTTCTCTACCTATTTCTGAAATAATAATAGGTTTTATTTCTTTTTCTTCTAATAAATCTAACATATTTCCTTCTGATAAATCTTCTTGTCCACTTATTAAAAAAGATTCAAATCGCTCCTTGTTTAAATCTTTGGTAAGTAAAATTACATGTATTGATGGTCCACCTACATTTAAACGAGTAATTAATTGTAATACTTTAATTTTCAAGAAAAATCTCCATAATTAATTCTAATTAATTTCTTTTCTCAAGTTTTGTTAATTCAGCACTTATTTGCCATAACCGATTGGCAGATTCTTTATCATAAAAATTTTTATATGATTCTATTATTTTTTTTTCTATAAAAAATTCTCCAGTAATGTCCTTTACTTCTGGCGAAGTAGCCAGATAAATCATTGTTTGTGCACCTTTTTCAGGGTTTGTTAATATTATATTGAATAAAGGTTTGATTAGTTGCAAAATAAAATGTACAATCCCTTTATTATTCATACCCAAGTTTGATGATAGAACTCCCGGATGAAGAGCATTTACTGTGATGTTTGTTTCTTTAAGCCGTTGTGCTAATTCATAGGTGAATAATAAGTTGTAAAGCTTTGTCTGCATATATACTTCCCAAAATTTGTATTTTTTTCTATTTTGTAAATCGTTAAAATCAATATTTGCTTTTTTATGATGTTGGTGTGCTGAAACATTGATAATTCGGCTTGGTGTACTGGTTTTTAGAATATCAAGTAACAAGTTTGTAAGTAAAAAGCAACCTAAATGATTGACTGCAAATGTCATCTCGATTCCATCTATGCTTTCTTGTCGCTTGGTAAAAATAGCTCCGGCATTATTTATTAGTACATGTAAATGTTGATAACGACTTTTGAATTGTTGTGCTAACTGGTGGATTTTTTTTTGTGAGGATAGGTCTGCTAACATAAATTCAACATTTGGATTTCCAGTTTGTTGTTTGATCATATTGACTGTATTAAGGCTTTTTTCAGGATTGCGTCCTACTACAATCACAGTTGCACCCAATCGTGCCAATTCACGAGATGTTATTTCGCCAATGCTTGAAGTAGCACCTGTTACCATACATATTTTACCATTCATTGGTTTATTTAATTCAGTCATAATAAAATGTCCTTTCGTATTTGTTATTTTACTACAATAATGTCATCTCCTTCGGGTTAGGATTATTTGTAAAAATATTTGTATTTATTAGAAATTTCAAATTAGAAATTGAAAATTGGAAATGAAAAATGATTGGAAAACAAATTCATATTACCAAAAATCAATAATTTTACATTTCTCATTTTCCTTTCATTAATACCATCTAAATTTCCTATGTCCCCTGCTGGCGGGGGTAGGGGAGTGGAATCCTCTTTTTCACTTCCTAATAGTAAAACTAAATCCAAAATAAATTTTCAATTTTCATTTTTCAATTTAAAACGAATATCAAAATTTGAAATAAATATAAATAAGAAAATTCGAAATCCGAATATTGAAATTCGAAACAAATTCGAATGACCAAAATACTAAATCTGAAACAATGAAAAATTTTCCATTTTCCATTTCCCATTTATTCTGATGAACAAACATCTTTAGCCTTTTTAATATATTAACAAAAACATACAATAATGTTACCTTCTATAATAATGCCACCCTTTCTGGATTAAGATTACCTATTTTTTTGTTTTTTTCATCTTCTACATAATCCCGAAGGGGTGATATTATTGTAGGGGTCTTTTCTATATCTTAAAAGGTTTTATTCTTTTTTCTGCAAGATCAATGTATTCTTGGCTAATGTCATATCCAACATATTTTCTATCAGATTTCAAAGCTGCAATTGCAGTTGTACCACTACCCATAAAAGGATCAAGTATAATAT
>JBDRGX010000096.1:0-8582 GCA_043817485.1 bacterium | reverse complement strand
AAGAAAGAGAAAAAGAAGTAATTAAAATTATTGCAAGAAAATAAAAAGAATATGAAAAATTAAAATAGGTAGGAGAATACATAAGTTTTAAACTAATTAATAAATTTATAAATCCTAAAATAACAAAAATTAAATTTTTATTTTTCAATTTTTGTAAAAAAGTTTTTATCAAAATTTTTCCTTTTTATTTGTAGTGCTAAAAAAATATCATCTATAAAATTAGTGATTTTTTATTTTTGACAATTAGGACAAAAATAAGCACTTCTATTTTTTATTTTAATTTGTTCTATTTTTGCATTACATTTAAAACAAAGTTTTCCTTTTCGTCCATAAACTTGAAATTTGAAATGATATTTTCCTTCTTCCCCAAATATATCTCTATAAGTATCTATAGAAGAACCTTTGTTTTCAATGGCTTGTAAAAAAATATTTTTAATATTATCATGTAAATTACTAAAATCTTTTTCTTTTAAAGTCAATATATTCTTTTCTGGATGAATTTTGGAATAAAAACAAATTTCATCAGCATAAGCATTTCCAATCCCAGCAATAAATTTTTGATCCATTAAAATAGATTTTATTTTTCCAGATTTCTTTTTTTTAAACAATTCTTTAAATTTTTCTAAAGTAAAAGATTCTTCTAATGGTTCTGGTCCAAGAGATTTTATTTCAGGTAAAAAATAAAGTTCATCAGTTGAAATTATTTTTATATAACCAAATTGCCGAAGATCCCAAAATCGCAAAGAATAATTATTATCAAGAAAAAAAATAATATGCGTATGTTTTTCTTGATTTTGCTCTTGAGGTAAATAAAGTAATCTTCCAGTAAGTTTTAAATGAATAAGTAATGATTTATTATTACTTAATTCAATAATTATTATTTTTGCTCTTCTTTTTACATCTTTAATTAAAACATTAGTAAGTTGATTTTTGAATTCTAAAGAAGTAATATTTTTTAGTATTTTAGATAAAAATACTTCTACTTTTATTATTTTTTTTTCTTTAATATTTTTTTTTAATTGCAAACAAATAGTTTCTACTTCTGGTAATTCTGGCATTTATCCCTTCCAAAATAATTTTATCTGGTAGTACTAATTCATACCCATCTTTTGAGACGGGGATGAATTGGTACAATAATAATATATTTTCCTTGCAGAGAAAATACCTCGCCATTTATGGCGGGGGAGATTCATTTTTCTACAAACTTTTTACTATAAATACAACCACAATAATTTTGACGATAAAAATTATGTTGTTTAGAAAATTCAATGGCTTTTTTAAAACCATCTTGTTTTTTAAAATCTTTTTCAAGAAAAGCTTTTTCATCTAATTCTTTTCCAATTTTATTGATAATTAATACATTTTTATGAGGACTTACACTAAGAGTAGTAGCAAAATATGAAAATTTTAATTCTTGTAATTTCTTATAAGTTTCTTTTAATCTCATTTTATAACAAATTTCACATCTTGTTTTTCCTTCTGGTTCTTTTTTAAAATCTTTTGTTAAATTAAACCATTTATCATAATCATATTCCCCTTCTATTAAATCAAATTTAAGAATTTGAGAAACTTTATAAACAAATTCTATTCGTTTTTTATATTCTTGTTCACAATAAATATTTGGATTATAAAAAAATCCAATTATATAAAAATTTTCTTCTTGTAATTTTTGAACAACTGAACTTGCACATACACCACAACAAATATGAAGCAAAATATTTTTCATTATTATTTTTTCACTTATAAATAATATTTATGTTTTTCTTGACAATTTCTAATTTAAAACTTATACTAATTTTCAATAAATTTTGTCAATTTTTTTAATAATTTTTTTTAAAAAGGAGATGATACATGCTAAATTTTTTTTGTTCTGCACAACCAACACCAACAACTACAGCACCACAAACTTTTAATCCTATAGGAACATTTTTCCCTTTTATTATAATGATTGCTATATTTTACTTTTTAATTATTCTTCCACAAAATAAGAAAAAAAAAGAGCATCAAACAATGCTTGATAATTTAAAAAAAGATGATATAGTTGTAACAGTTGGAGGAATTCATGGAACTGTAGTAGAAGTTAAAGATGGAATAGTTATTTTACAAATTGCTTCAAATGTTAAAGTAGAATTTTCTAAAGGTGCTATTTCTTATCTTGAAAAATACCCAATAAAAGATGCTTCTCAAATTTCTTCTTAAAATAAAAAATGAAAAAAATACAATTAAACGATATAAAGCAAAATAAAGAAATTAAAGAGTTTTTAGCAAAAACAGATGAATATTTAGGCATAATTGGTTATACAGAACACGGTGAAAGACATGCTAATATTACAGCAAATTTTGCTCATGATATTCTTACAAATCTTAATTTTTCTAAAAGAGATGCTGAATTAGCAGCAATTGCTGGATATGTTCATGATATAGGCAATGTCATAGGAAGACCATATCATGGTCAATTTGGAACACAAATAATAAGCAGAATTCTTAGAGAAATGGGAATGGAAAATAATGAAATTATTCCAATTATGGCTGCTGTTGGAAATCATGAAGAAGATTATAGTGGTAATCCAGTAAATTCAATTGCAGCAAGTTTAATAATTGCAGATAAAGCTGATGTTCATTTAACAAGAGTTAGAACTGCTAAAATGATAAATTTTGATATGCACGATCGAGTAAATTATGCTGTTAAAAAAGCATTTTTAAAAATAAAAAAAGATCAAAAAATTATTAGTTTAAATTTAACTATTGATACTAATATTTCTCAAGTAATGGAATATTTTGAGATATTTCTTTCTCGTATGATTATTTCTCGACGAGCAGCTAATTTTTTAAAATGTAATTATGAATTAGTTATAAATAAAACAAAATTATTATAAAATTTCTTTCAGTAATTAGTAAAAAATTGAAAAAATAAATCAAGCCATTGCAAAAAGTTATTTTAGTTGTTTTTATATTTTTTAAATAAATTCATTAAATCATTTCCAACAAATTTATTCATTAGATTAGTAACATAAATAAGAAGAGAAAAATTCCAACTATCATCTGCACCTGTAATTAAACCATAATCAATATCTTTTTTTTGTTCTAAATCAACAGAAAACTTATCTATAGCTTTTTCTAAACTACCTTCAAAAGTTTCAATAGAATATGATTTATTATTATATTTTAAAGAAGGTAAAACAATTCCTCTCATTAAAAAAAAAGAACGAATATCATTTTCAGAAAATTGATCTTCTTCTTCTTCAAATTCAAATCCTTGAAATTGAGGATAATTAGGAGGTAAAAGAATTAAAGGTTTATCTACTAAAATATTTCCTTTTCGTACTACTACATCTCCAAGATTAACTACTGATTCAGAAAGAAAAATATAAGAAAGTGTTGTTGTTTGAAAAGTTAATAATGGCTTTAATCGATATCTTAAAATTTGTGTTTTTTCTAAAGCCTCTTGCCAAAGATTTTCTAAATCCATAAATTCTCCTTTTTATTCCAAAAAATTATTTTTAATTTTTTGGTGGAGGCGGTGGGAATTGAACCCACGTCCAAAAATATATCAATATAAGCATCTACATATTTAGTTTGGAATTTAATTTTCATTTTTCAAATTCCTTCCAAACAGGATCTTGAAAAACTATTCCGATTAAATTCATTTGTTATTCTACAGAATGAAAAATAACAAATTAGTCTGCTAACCTACATCTTTTAAACCCCGCAGACAAAATTTAAAAGATGAACTGCTTACTAAGCAGCTAATGCTAAGTTATTGTTAGCGCTTAAAAAATGCCGCAGTGTTTTACGAGAAACTTGGCAACCTCGATATGCCACTTATATCTCCATATTCTTGTCGAAACCAATCGCCCCCCTTAAAGTTATAATCTTATTTAGTGTAAAAATTTATTATATTTTATTTAAAATGTCAAGCATTTTTAACTTTTTGATTGTACAATAAAAAAGTTTTTCTTGACAAACAAAATAAGAATTATTATAAAAACTCCTATGGAATCTACATTAAATACTAATAAAAATCCTAAAATACTTATTCTATCAGCATCAATTGGATCTGGACATTTACGTGCTGCTGAAGCCATAGAATTAGCCATAAAAGGGCTTAACCCAAAAGCAATTATTTATAATTACGATATTTTAGATTTTACAAATACTGCTTTTCGAAAAATTTATACACAAACATATCTTAATCTTTTTAATAAAGCACCTCATATTTGGGGATATGTTTATGATCTATTTAATAATCAACGAAGTTCTAAACAAAAAAGTGATCGTCTACGAATTCTTGTTGAAAAATTAAATTTACGATCACTTCTAAAAATACTTAAAAAAGAAACATGGGATCTTGTTATTAATACTCATTTTTTACCAGCTGAAATTATTGCTTCTCTTCGATATAAAAAAAAAATAAATATTCCACATATGATAGTAACTACTGATTATGAAACTCATCGACTTTGGGTTACAAATCCTTGTGAACATTATTGTACAGCCACAGAAGAGGGAGCTAATTATTTGAATTACTGGGGAGTACCACAAGAAAATATTAGTATTACTGGTATTCCTATTCATCCATTTTTTAATCAACATCAAGATCGTGCACTTTGTTTAAAATCACATAACCTTACAGGAAATAAGCCCATTATACTTCAATTGGCTGGAGGATTTGGATTAGGACCTATTGAAACAATTTATAAAGAATTGTTGAAAATTAAAATTCCATTAGAAATTGTAGTCGTGGTAGGTAAAAATGAATCTATTAAGAAAAAACTTGATAAAATAAAAGAACATCCCTATCATTATACTAAAATAATTGGCTTTACTGATAAAATGCATGAACTTATGTCTATTGCCACTATAATTGTATCTAAACCCGGAGGTCTTACTATTACTGAATCTTTAGCAAACGGTATTCCAATAGCTATTGTAAATCCAGTACCAGGGAATGAATCAAGAAATTGCGATTTTCTTTTAGAAAATGGAGCAGCAATAAAAATCAATAATATTGTAACACTTCATTGTAAATTGACTAAACTTTTGGAAAATAAAAACAAAATGAATGAACTTAAAAAAAATGCACTTACGCTTGCAAAACCTTATGCTGCTTTTGAAATTGCTCAAATAGCTTTAAAAATTGCTCATGGTCAATCATAAAATTTTTATACTAAATTACATTTAAAGATATAAAAATGATTTTAAATCGAGAATAATTGTTTTACTTTTGCTTGTATGGTGAACCGACGATTTAAATCGTCGGTTCAAGTATCAATTATATTCTGCATTAATTTTCACATAATCATAAGAAAAATCTGTAGTATAAACTGTTGCTTTTGCTAAACCTATTTTTAAATCTACTGTAATTTCTATTTCACTTTTTTCAAGAAGATTTTTTAATACATTGCAAAAAAGACTATTTTTTACAATTTGCTCTTTCTCTAAATAAATATCAATAAATTCTGATTTTATTTTAGCACCAGATTTTCCAATAGCCATCATCAATCTTCCCCAATTAGGATTTTCTCCAAATAAAGCTATTTTTACTAAAGGAGAATTTGCAATTGAAAAAGCTACTTTTTTTGCATCAATAAAAGAATTTGCATTCTTTACATTTATTTTTATAAATTTAGTAATTCCTTCTCCATCTTTTACTACTTGTTTTGCTAAATCTAATAATAATTCATTTAAAGCATTTGAAAATTTATTAAAATTTTCATCTTCTTTTTCAATTGTTTTATTACCTGCACAACCATTTGCTAATATTAAAATAGTATCATTAGTACTTGTATCACCATCTATAGAAATTGAATTAAAAGAATTTGTAATTGCATTTTTTAAAGCTTTTTGTAAAAGTGTTTTAGAAATAGAAACATCTGTTATTACAAAACATAAAAGAGTTGCTAAAGAAGGAGCCATCATTCCAGCACCTTTTGCAGTACCATTGAGAATAATATCTAAATTATCAATTTTAAATTTAATTGTTTTTTGTTTTATTTTCGTATCTGTAGTTAAAATACTATAGCAAAAATCTTCAAATTTATTTTTATCTAAATTTTTTACTAAATCAGGAATATTCTCACAAATTTTTTCTACAGGCAATTTATAACCAATAATTCCAGTTGAAGACATTATTACATTATTTGCATTTAAACCAAGTTCTTTTGCTAACTTTTCTGTAATATTTAACACATCTTCATAACCTTTATTCCCAGTACAAGCATTAGCATTTCCACTATTAACTATTACTGCTTGAATATTTTTTTCTTTTATTCTTTTCATCCCTAATTTAATCGGAGCTGCTTTTATTTTATTAGTAGTGAAAACAGCAGATATTTGAGCTGGCTTTTCTGAATAAATCAAACCTAAATCTTTTTTTTCTTGTTTTTTTATTCCAACACTAATTCCATTAAAAAAGAATCCTTTAGCTAATTTCACGCTTTTTTCTCCACAAACATAAACCCCAAGTAATAATAGTTAATAAACAAAAAATTAAAGCAATTTTTATTTTTTGTTCACTTATAGGATGTTTTAGTATTTTTCCTTCTTCTAAAATAGTAATTTTTTCTGCATGAATATCTAAATCTCCACCATGTTCTACACAAGTTTTATGAAATGTTCCAACAATTTCTACAATATCTCCTTGATGTTTATAATCTCCAACAAATTTTATTTTTGGAATAATATTTAAAGATGTCCAAATTCCAATTGCAGTTCCATTATCAAGTACATTTATCCAAGCAAAATTTCCTCTTTTCATAACAACAATAACTTCTCCTTTATAGATTATTTTTTTACCATCATATTCATCTAAACGAGTAATAAGTTCATTACTACAAACAATTTCATTTGCTTTAACAAAAGAAAATAAAAAAATAAATATAAAAATAACCCATAAATATTTTTTAATAAACATATTAAAACACTGGGCCAATAGTGAAATGCCACATCCAATCTTTTTTTTCAAATGGTCTTGCAAAATCAAATCTAATAATTCCCATTGGAGTAAGAAGTCTAATCCCAACACCATAACTTCCTTTTAAATCTTTCAATGATACTTCTTTAAAAATATCATTCCAAGAATTAGGAACTTTATCAATTATTTGATTTTCTACAAATGATGGACTACTCCATCCAGATCCAAAATCAATAAACATTGCTGGAGTAAAAAAATTTTCAAAAGTTCTTTTTAATTCTATATTAGCAATTAATCGAGATCTACAGTTATCAGCAATTGATCTTTCTCCATAACCTCTAATTGTATTAACACCTCCAACAAAATATCTTTCAATAGCAGGAACATCATTTCCTTTATACCCTTTAGCAATACTAAAAACAAGATGATGTCCTAAAACTAATCCTAATGGAAATGAAAAATAATGTCCATAATCCAAATTATTTTTTATAAAATACTCATCACCACCTAATCCAGCTAATTTAGAATAAAAACTTAATTTAAAACCATTACTCGTATTTATAGGATCGTCATATTGATTCCAAACATAAGAACCAGAAATAGTACGAGATTCAATTTTTTGACCACCTTTAGATACTTTATTGGAATCAATTTGTTCACCCGTCATAAATTCTTTAACAATAGAAATACCAGGATGAAAATAAGTATGTTCATCATTTACATAAAAAGGATTATTTTTTTTATTAAAAAATGTATCTATTACTATTTTATAAGCATTCATTTCCTTATTATATTCATCTATATTAGGATATTGTGCTATTGTAGGTTCTTTTGGTTTAATAATTTTTATTAAACGATAATCAATTTCTTGATATTCACAAGTAAAATAAATGTTATGAAAATTCCAAAAACGATATCCTAAAGTTGTTTCAAATCCTTTTTGATCTGTTTTGTATTTTGCTTCATTTAATATTTTTCCTTCACCATAAACTCTTTCACTAAAAGAATAATCTTTTAACAAATTATATAATCTAAAATTACTATAAATTGGTTTATTAAATAACCAAGGTTCTGTAAAACCTATTTCTCCTTGTGATTTTTTTGTTCCAAATTCATAACGAACATAAATTTTTTGTCCTCTACCTAAAAAATTTGAATGAGCAACTTCAATAAAACCAACGAATTTTTCTTCATTACTATAAGTCATACCTACTTGAGCTGATCCAGATTCTCTTTCTTCTACTTCAAAAATTAAATCCATCATTCCTTTTTGAGTTCCTGGTTCAGTCAAAGGAACTACTTTATTAAAAAAACCTAATTGAGTAATTTTTTTCTGACTATCTAATACCTTACTTCTATTTAAAATATCACCTGATTTAATTATCAATTCTCTTCTAATTACTTTATCTTTTGTAAAATTATTTCCTCTAATAATAATATCTTCAACTGAATAAATATCACCTTCTGTAATAGAATAAACAATATCTATTTTTTTATTTTCTTCATCATAAATAAGATTTGAAACAATTTCACAGCCCAAATAACCTTTTTCTGAATAAATTTCATAGATACCATATCTATCAATTTCTATTTTTTCAAAACTATAAGCATTAGACAATTTAGTTCTAATTGCTCTTTGTAAAATAGATGTAGAAAATATTTTATTTCC
>JBDRGX010000095.1:0-4838 GCA_043817485.1 bacterium | reverse complement strand
AATTTATTTTTTAAATTTTGATAATAAATAATATTATTACTTATTTTTTTATTTATTACATAAGATAAATTTTCTATCAAAAAATCTAATTTTTGAAGTTTAGGATGAATAAAAACATCTATTGGATTTTTTAGTATTTTTCTTTGAATTAAATTTTTAAAATATTTTTTTTCTTCTTTTATTTTATAATTTAAAAAGGAATATGATCTTGATAAATAAGAATTAATTTTTTTCATAATTTCTGTTTTATTTGGAATTATTATTTCAATTGCAGCTGATGGAGTAGGAGATCTTTTATCTGCAACAAAATCAGCAATTGTATAATCTGTTTCATGTCCAATAGCACTTATAATTGGAATTTTAGAATTAAAAATAGTTCTTGCAACATTTTCTTCATTAAATGATTGTAAATCTTCTAATGAGCCACCTCCACGAGCAAGAATAATTACTTCTACATTTTTTAATTTGTTAAAATCATTTATTGCTTGAATAATTTCTTGAGTTGATTCTTTCCCTTGCACTTTTACGGGATAAAGAATAATAGAAGCATTTTCAAATCTTTTTTTTAATAAAGTCAACATATCATGAATAACAGCACCACTTGGAGATGTAATAATTCCTATTTTATGTGGAAGAAAAGGAAGATTTTTTTTATACTTTTCATCAAAAAGACCTTCTTCTAATAATTTCTTTTTTAGTTGTTCAAAAGCAATTTGAAAGGATCCTTTTCCTATATTTTCTATGGATTCAATTTTTAATTGATATATTCCTTTTTCATTATAAGTACTTATATTTCCATGAGCAATAACTTGATCTCCATCTTTAGGGATAAAACTGTTTTTTATATTAAATTTAAAAAAAACACAAGGTAAAACATTGTTTTTTTCATCTTTTAAAAGAAAATATAAATGATTAGATGGAGATATTTTAAAATTAGAAACTTCCCCTTTAATTGCAATATTTGAAAAAAAAGTTTCTAATGTAATTTTTATTTTTTCAGTTATTTCTGTTACAGTGTATATTTGATTCAAACAAACCTCGTTGTTTTTTATACCAAGTCGCATTTAAACGCTAACTGTATTAGATTCGTTTTGTCTACCAATATATCTATCCCTATGGAATTTTTTATACCATTGAGATTAGAAATTAAAAATGGAATCTACTCTGGTATTCTGGTGACTGGTGCTCTATTGATATTGAATTGTCAAAATCAATAATTTTTTAATTTTACATTTTCCATTTCAAATTTCCCATTTTCAATTTATTCTGATGTTATTTTGCTTCGGACAGGGACAAGCCACTGTCCCCTACAATTATATCAAAAATTAAAAACCATAATGATCATATCCAAAATTTTTAAGCAGTTTTTTTTTTGTTTTTATCAATAATATAGATATTCCCTTTTCCTTTAATTACTTCTCCAATAACAGTTGATGTAATTTTTGTTTTTTGACAGTACTTTTTAAAATTTTCATAAGATGAAGATTTGATAGTAAATAAAAGTTCATAATCTTCTCCACCTATTAAAGCAAAATAATTAGCATTGTCTTTAGAATATTTTTTCAAATAAGACGAAATTGGTATTTTATCTAAATTTATTTTTAAATCTACTTTGTTTGAGTTTGCCATTATTTTCAATCCTTTGCTAAGCCCATCACTTAAATCTGTAAGAGTAGTCAAACATTTGCTTTGAGATAATATTTTTGCTTCTTTTAATCGTGCAATAGGATTAAGATGTTTATTTATAAAAAAATTTTTTGCTTTTGTTTCTTTTATTTGTTGTTTTTTTTGTAAAATTTCTAATCCAAATTTAGAATCTCCGAGTGTACCAGTAGTTAAAATAAGATCTTCAGGAGAAGTTTTAGTTCTTAAACATAGATATTTTTTTTTGACTTCTCCTACCATCATTAAAACAATAGTTATTTTTGAAGAATTAAATAAATCTCCACCAATTAAATCTATTTGATGTTGTTCACAAACATCAAAAATTCCTTTTTGAAATTTTTTTATCCATTTCAATGAAGTATTTTTAGGCATTCCTAAAGAAAGTAAAATATATTTAGGAATACCTCCCATAGAAGCAATATCGCTTATATTAATATTTACTGCTTTTTTGCCTAATAAAAAAGGATTTGTATCTTGAAAAAAATGTACTTTTTCTAACATAGAATCTGTAGTCATAAGATAATAGGTATCATTGTTTTTTTTAATTACTGCTGTATCATCACCAATACCAACAACTACTTCTTTGTTATAAAGTTTTACTTTTTTCTTTAATTTTTCTATTAAACCCATTTCACCTATTTGAAATAGGTTCATAATTTACTCCTAATAGTATAGAAAAAAATTCGAAATTCGAAACAAATTCGAATGACCAAAATTCAAAACAAATTTTCAATTTTCAATTTGAAATAAATTTGAATGACAAAAATACGAAATTAAAAACAAAGAAAAATAACAAAATAAAAAATTAATTTAATTTCAAAAGTTCTTTTACTTTATCTACAGCACTTGCTGCATCAGGTGCATAGCCATCTGCTTCTATTTCATCAGCATAGTTTTGAGAAATTGGAGCACCGCCTATCATTATTTTAACTTTATCTCTTAAACCTTCTTCTTTAAATTTATCTATAGTTTGTTTCATAACTGTCATAGTAGTAGTTAATAAAGCAGACATTCCAATAAGCGAAACATTTTCTTTTTTTACTACTTCAATAAATTTTTCTGTAGCAACATCAATTCCTAAATCTATAACTTCAAATCCAGCTCCTTTCCACATCATTACAACTAAATTTTTACCAATATTATGTAAATCTCCTTTAACTGTACCTATAGCAATTTTAGCAAGAGCTTTTATTCCAGCTTTAGATAAAAAAGGTTCTAAAATATCCATTCCAGCATGCATGGCTCTTGCTGCTATCAAAACTTCTGGAATAAAAACTTCATTTCTTTTAAATCGTCCTCCGATAATATTCATTCCTTCAAGTAAGCCTTGATTAAGTATTTCTTTAATTGGTTTTTGTTCTTCTAATGCTTGGTTCACTAATTCTTTTACTTTATTAGCATTACCTTTTATTAAACTTTCAACAATTTCTTTTAATTCCATTTTTTTACTCCTTTAAAAAAATTAAAAAGAAAATTTTTCTTTTAATTTTTGTTCACTTACAAAAGGAACAAAATGAGATAAATTTCCTTGATGTTTGGCTATTTCTTTAATTAATTTAGAACTTATAAATAAATTTTCTTTAGATGGCATGAAAAAAATAGTTTCAATTTTTTCATTTAATTCTTTATTCATTAAACTCATTTGAAATTCATATTCGAAATCAGAAATGGTTCTTAAGCCCCTAATAACTATTTTAGCTTTTATTTTTTTAAGAAAAGATGTTAATAATCCTTTAAATTTAATTACTTCTACATTAGAATATTTTTTTATAATTTCTTTTAACATTTCAATTTTTTCATCTGAAGAAAATAAAACTTCTTTATGAGAATTTTCAAGTATTGCAATAATTAATTTGTCAAAAATTTTAGATCCTCTTTCAATTAAATCAACATGCCCATTTGTAGGAGGGTCAAAACTACCTGGATATACTGCTATTTTTTCCATTTTTTCCTTATACCAATTAAATGTAATTTAGTATTTATTTTCAAAAAAAGAAAGAATTGTTTCACCATATTTTTTTTCTTTGGTCTTTACTAATTTTTCTGTATTAGAAGGGAGAATTGTTTTTTTATAATGTTGAATTATAATTATGCCGTTATTAAGTAAAAGTGGATCAATAATTTCCAAACATTTTATTTCTAAATCTTTATAATAAGGTGGTGTAATAAAAATTATATTAAATTTTTCATTTTTAGCAATTAGAAAATTTATTGCTTTTAAAACATCTTTTTTTAAAACATTAGCTTTTGAATTTAAGTTAAATTTTTTTAAATTTTCTTCAATCATTTTAATGCTTAATAAAGATTTGTCAACAAAAGTAACAAAATTTGCATTTCTACTAAGTGCTTCTATTCCAATTCCGCCTGTGCCAGAAAAAAGATCTAATATTTTAGATTGAAAAATTTTTTCTTGTAATATATTAAATAAAGCTTGTTTTACTATATTTTTAATAGGGCGAATATTTTTATCTTTAAATGAAGAAAGTTTTCCACCTTTATTTTGACCATTTAATATTTTCAAAAGATACCTTTTTTTAAACTAAATTTTAATTATTTTTTCTTTTATTTCTTTTGAATCAATATAAATTAATCCATAAGAATTATAAGGAGCAAATCTTTTATCTGTTGGAGATCCAGGATTAAAATAAAGTTTATTTTTAATTTTTTTACTTAAAGCTTGATGAGAATGTCCAAAAACAATTATATCTATATCATTATCAAATTGACTATTTACATAATCTATTAAATTATCAGGAGATCCTTTTCCATGGATGAGACCAATTTTTACTTTTTCTATTTCTATTATTTCTTTTTGAGGTAAAGCAGAAACAACTTCTTGAGAATCCATATTTCCAGCTACTGCTTTAACTGTAGCCAATTTTTTTAAATCTTCCAAAACTTTAATATCTACTAAATCTCCACAATGTAAAATTAAATCAACATTTTGAAATGCTTTTAAAATTTCACAAGGTAGACAAGAAGCTGTTATTGGAATATGAGTATCTGATATTATTCCTATTTTTTTCATTTTTTCCTTATTGTTTATTAGGTTATGCTAATTTAATTGTGGCAATGAGAATTGGTGCCATAATAATAAATATTTTCATGAGCAAATACTTGTTTGTTCATAAAAATATTTATTAAATTTTAAAAAAATTTATATTTATTAAGAT
>JBDRGX010000094.1:0-53003 GCA_043817485.1 bacterium | reverse complement strand
GATGTCTTGTTGATCATAATTCATTTTAGATTGCTTCCTTTCTTGTATTCCGTTACAACAACTTGTAGTTAGAAAAATACAAATAGCTATTGTAATAATGTAAAAAGCATTCATTTTAGTAACTCTGATGTTTTTTCCCATTTTTTTATTCTTTTTTTTTTGTTATATTTCACTTAAGTAAATAATAGTTGCAAGAATTTTATTCATATTTATCATTATAATCCTTTTAGTGTATAGTAAATTTTAATATACACAAGGATTAATTTGTCAAACTAAAATTATATTAGAAATCTAATTAGCAACAAATTTCATTATTGTGTTTTCCATCGAGGATGTAGCCAAAGCCATTCAGTCGGACTTTTTTTAATAAATTCTTCAATAGATTTGGTAAATTGAGTAGTAGTTTTTTCTATATCTTTTTCTTTAATGCCAGTTTTTTCTAATAGAATTTCTTCTCCTATAATTATTTTATATTTTTTATAATTTAAACGATATGAAAATATTGGTAAAACACAAGCTTGTGTTTTTAAAGCAAACATTGTAGTGCCAATAGCAGTTGATGCTCTATGTCCCATAAAATCTACAAAAATACCATTTTTAATAACATTTTGATCCATCATTGTATAAAAAATTTGGTTATTTTTTATACAAGAAAATACTTTACGAATAGATTTATTTCGAGGAATTAATTTTATTCCACCAGATGTTCTTATATTATTTATACATTTATCAACAAAATAATTGTTTTGAGGTCTATAAAGAGCATATATAGGATAACCTTTTAGACATAATCCTCTTACCATTACTTCCCAATTTCCGAAATGGCCACTAATAACAATAACTCCTTTTTTTTGACTAAGAGCTTTGTCTAAATTTTCTAAACCTTGAAATTCTATAAATTCATCTAAATTTTTTTTGTTAATTTTTTTTTCTCTTAAAAAATATACTGCTGCAATACAAAAATTTTCATATACTTTTTTAGCCATTTTAATAATTTCTTTTTGAGTCAAAGTACTTCCATAAATAAATTTTAAATTATTATGTGTAATTTTTTTCCAATAAGGTAAGCAAAAATAAACACATTTTCCTAAAATTATTCCTAAATAATAAGTTGCTTTCCATGATAAAAGATTAGCAAAAATGAAAATAAATTTAAAAAGTATGTATTCAATAAAATATTTTATAACCATTGTTTTATCATTTCTATATATTTTAAAGTAATTCCTTGATTTTTTTTAATTATTTTGTAAGCATTATTTCCTATTTTATTTCTTTCTATTTCGTTTTCTAATAAGAAAATGAATTTTTGTTCTAATTCTTTTACATTTTGTATTTCGATAGCACCATTACAAGAAAGAAATAAATTTTTTAATTCTTTGAAATTTTCCATATAATGTCCAAAAATAATTGGTTTAGCAAATATTGCTGCTTCTATTAAATTATGTCCACCAATAGGAACTAAACTTCCACCAATAAAAACAATATTAGCCAAACTATAAATTTTTCCTAATTCTCCTATTGTATCTAAAATAATTACTTGAGTATTTTTTTTAATATTTGTTCTTTTGCAAAAAGACAAATTAAGATTTTGACAAATTTTTTCTATTGTTTCAATTCTATCTAAATGTCGTGGAGCTATAATTAAACAAACATTTTCGTACTTTAATCTAATATTTTTATATACTTCTAAAACTTTTTTATCTTCATCTTTATGAGTACTTCCAGCTACTATTATTTGTTGATTAAAAGGAATTTTTATATCATAAAATATTACTTTTTCTGGTAAATCATAATCAAATTTTGTATTACCATAAAATATTACTTTTTCTTTTGGGGCTCCAATTTCAATTAATCGATTTTTATCTTCTTCTGATTGCATTCCACAAATAGTGAAATAATTAAGAATTTTTTTAAAAAAGAATGAAAGTTTTTTATATGCTTTTAAATCTTTTTTATATATTCGTCCATTCATCATGACAATAGGAATATTTAGTTTATGAGCAAGCAATAATAAATTAGGCCAAATTTCTACTTCCATAATTATAATTAAAGATGGGTTGATTGTTTTTAATGTTTTTTTTATACTCCACCAGAAATCAAAAGGAAAAAATATTATTTCTACATTTTCTAATTTTTGTGATGCTAATATAAAACCAGCATTAGTTCCAGTTGAAAGAATTATTTTTTTATGAGTTTTTTTTTGAAGTTCTTTTATTAAAGGAAAAGTAGAGACTACTTCTCCAGCTGAAATAGCATGAATTAAAATAGAATTTGTGCTTTTAATATCAATAAAACCAAATCGATTTTTTATAAATTTTTTGTTGTGTGAAAAAAATAAGAAATTTATTCCAAAATATAAAAGAAAAATTGGGAAAATGAGTATTAAAAACATATTATAGATAAAATACAAAAACATACTCCTTAATTATTCTTTTTTGCAAATTAAAAAAAGATAGTGTCAATTTAGTCACTAAATTGTTATTTATATTCATAAAGCAATTTTAATAATTTAAAAATAAAAAATTCTTTTTAAAGAAATTATAAATATTTTTTTTTGTCAAATAAATAGTTTTTTATTTTTTTCTTGTTTTTTGAATAGTTTGAAATATATTTTATAAAGAAAGGATAAAAAATGATTGAAATTAAGGGATTTATTGAAACATCATTTCTTGATTGGGATGATAGAATTTCATCAGTAATTTTTTTGCCTGGTTGTAATTTTAGGTGTCCTTATTGTCATGCTGATACTTTAGTTTTACATCCAGAAGAATTAGATTTAGTTCCTTTGGAAATAGTAAAAAAAAGTTTTCAAAAACATTTGAATTGGATTGATGGGTTAGTAATTTCCGGTGGAGAACCTACTATTTATTCTGAATTACCTCAGTTCATTGAAGATATTAAAAAAAATATTTCAAAAATTAAAATCAAATTAGATACTAATGGAAGTAATCCAGAAATGATAAAATTTCTAATAAAAAATAAATTGGTTGATTATATTGCAATGGATATAAAAACACTTTTTAAAGAAGAAAATTATAAAAAAATAATAGGTGGTGTAGATTTTTCTTTGGATAAAATTATGGAAAGTGTTAAAATTCTTTTGCAAAATAAAATAGATTATGAATTTAGAATTACAGTAATACCTTTTTTTCATAGTTTTGATGATATTAAAGAAATATCTAAAATGGCACCAAAAAAATTTGTATTACAACAATTTAATCCATTAAATGCTATGGGGTCAGAAATTAGAAAAATAAAACCTTATTCAAAAGAAGAAATGGAAGCACTTTTAAAAATGTGTGTTCCTAATGTTGGAAAATGTAAATTAAGAGGAATATAAAATTTAATTTTTTTTAATACACAAAAAATTTCTTGACAAAATAAATAAAAATATTTAATAATATTTACTAAAAGAGGAAAATAAAAATGGAACCAAAAAATATTTTTAAAAATCAAAATAAAAAAAAAGAATATATTTCTCCTGAAATACATTCTGAAGAAATATTTGAAACATTAGCTCTTTCTTGTGGTAAATGTGATTCTGGTCCTTATGTTTTATTTGAATGTTATTCTATTCCTCAAACTTCCTAATATTTTAAGCCCATTCTTTTATTTGTATTGTTTTTTTAATAGTTTTAATAGGATATATTTTTTCTGTTATTTCATCTGGGTCAAACCATAATTTTATTTCTCTTTCTGCTTCTTTTTTATTTTCAGAAGAATGGATTACATTTTCAAAAACTCCTTTAGTAGTAATTCTTCCATAAGATCCTCGAATAGTAGTAGCATCTGCTTCTTCTGGATTAGTTTTTCCAGCAATATTTCTTACAAGTTTAATAGCATTATTTCCAGCATAAATCATTGCTAATATTCTTTCATAATTTTTTTCCCCATATATTTTTCCTTGAATATATTTAATTACATCTTCAAAAAAAGGTTCATCTTTTAAATGTTTATAATGTTCTCTTGCTAATTTATCAGAAACTTTAACAACTTTAGCTGCAATAATTCTAAGTTTTGCTTCTGAAAGTTTTGTTAAAATATTGCCTGTAAGTGATTTTAATAATCCATCTGGTTTTATTAAAACAAAAGTATATTCTTGCATCGTTAACTCCTTTTTCAAATTTTTAAAAAATTAATACCAAGTTACAATCAAAAGCAAAATGATATGAAATTTTAGATTTTGGATTGAGGAATCTCATATTCTTAATCCAAAATCATTTTTATATCTTTGATTGCAAATTAGTATAAGTATAAAAACAATAATTTTATTTAAGATATTTCCATAATTTTATAAGTTCTAACCAAGCTTTGAAAATATTTTTTATTTTTCCGCCTGTTTGAAATCCTTGTATGCGAGGATAATGTGGAATACCTATTTCTTTTATTTTAAATTTTAATTTTTTTGCTTTTATTAAAATTTCAGCATCTATTAATTGTCCCGTTGATTCAATTTTAATTTTTTCAAATACTTTTTTGCGAAAAAGTTTATTACAATCAACATCTTTTATTTTTAATCCAAAAAATATAAATAAAAGTATTTTATAAAGATTAGCATTAAATTTTCTTATAAATGGATCTTGTCTTTTAATTCGAAAACCAGCAACAATATCTGCATTTTCTATAACACTTAGAAATTTTGGAAGATCATCAGATTTTACTTGATTATCTCCGGGAATCCAAAAAATAAGTTCATATTTTGCTTGATTAAAACCCATTTTTAAAGCATTGCCAACACCTTTATTAGAAAACAAATGAATTATTTTAATATATTGATTTTTTTCTTGCCAAGCATTAGAGATTTCTTCAGTTTTATCAGAACTTCCATCATTTATAATTATAATTTCATATTCATTAGCTACTTGTTGAAGAATATTTAAAGAAGAAGAAATTGCTTCTGCAATATTTCCTTCTTCATTGTATGCGGGAATAATAAGAGAAATGTTATATTTTTCCATAAAAATTCCTAATTTTTTCTACAACTATTTCTATTTCTTTTTGTGTTAATTCTGGAAACATAGGTAAAGATAAAATTTCTTTAGCATATTTTTCAGTAATTGGAAAACTTCCTTTTTGATAATTTAGATAAGAAAATGCTTTTTGAAAATGAATAGGTATAGGATAATGAATTGTAGTATAAATTTCATTTTGAGTTAAATATTCTTGAAGCATATCTCTTTTTTTAGTTCTAATTACATATAAATGAAAAACATGATCTCTATTTTTTTCTTGTTCTGGAACTATAAGTAAATTTTTTAACAAATTATTATAATATTTTGCGTTTTGATTTCTTAATTTATTCCATTCATCTAAATGTTTTAATTTAATTCTTAAAATTGCTGCTTGAATAGTATCTAATCTTCGATTAAATCCAATTATTGAATGATGATATTTTTTCTTTTGTCCATAATTACGAAGCATTTTAATTTTTTGAGCAATATTGGAATTATTAGTAGTAAGTGCTCCGCCATCTCCATAAGCTCCTAAATTTTTCCCAGGATAAAAACTAAAACAACCAATATCACTTAAACTACCACATCTTTTTCCTTTATATTTAGCTCCATGTGATTGACAAGCATCTTCAACAACTTTTAATTTATATTTGCGGGCAATTAAATTTATTTCATCCATATCTGCTGGTTGTCCATATAAATGAACAGGAATAATAGCTTTAGTTTTTTTAGTAATAGATTTATCTAATAAAATTGGATCCATATTATAAGTTTTTGGATTTATATCTATTAAAATAGGTTTTGCTCCAGTTGCAACAATAGCAGAAACAGTAGCAAAAAAAGTATTTGCAGATGTAATTACTTCATCACCATGTCCAATATCTAATGCTTTTAAAGCTAATTCTAAAGCAGAAGTTCCAGAATCAACTCCAATAGCAAATTTAGTTTCACAATATAAAGCAAATTCTTGTTCAAATAATTCAACATCTTTGCCTAAAATAAAATCAGTATTTTGACAAACTTTTTGAATTGCTTCATCTATTTCATTTTTTATACTTTGATATTGTTTTTTTAAATCTACGAAAGGAATCATTAAAATTTATCTCCTATTTTATCCCAAATTGTATTCAAACGCTAATTGTGTTGGCTTTGTTACGGCGGCTTTTCCAACATATTATTTATACGCTTCTCGCCTCCTCCTTGCATCATTTTGAATACAACTTAGTATTATAAATAAAATATTTTTAAAATATTATCTATAAGGAAAAATATTGGGATTTAACCCTTTTTTACATTTTAAATCTTTAACATTGCCAACTATTTTAGATGGATTTCCATATGCTATAGCGTAATCTGGAATATCTTTTGTAACTACAGTACCAGCTCCAATTAAAGCATATTCTCCAATAATAACATGAGGTAAAATAGTAACATTTACTCCAATTTTAGCTCCTTTTTTTATTATAGGACCTTTCATACATTTAGTACAAATAGGATGTAAATCATTGGCAATAGTTGTCCCAGGAGCAATAAAAACATTATTTTCTATTTCTGTATATTGAGCAATATAACAATTACAATGTATTTTAACATCGTTTCCTATTTTACAACCATAATCTATAACTGAATTATTCCAAATATTTACATTATCACCAATTTGATTTTCTTCTCTAATTACAACATTATGTCCAGTTTCAAAATTTTTTCCAATAAGAGTGCTTTCATAAATTATAGTTCCTTTTCTAATAATAGAATTTTCACCAATCATAGTTTCAAATTTTTTTATTTTTCGAGGAGTAAGATAATTTAATTCTACTCCAAAATCAATTTTAGAAGACATTTTTAATTTTCCTTTATTCTTTCTTTTATTAAAACAATAATTCCTATTAAAAACCAAAATAAATGTCCAGATTCTGCTTTTAAATTAAAATCAAATAAACCATGAATTATTAAAACAATAATTCCAGAGAATAATCCTAATGTTAAATTTTTTTTCCAAGATGATGGAGGATAATTTTTCCATGCAGAAAAAGAAGTTTCTAAAAAAACAAAAAGTAATAAAACAAAAAAACCTAATCCTAATAATCCAGATTCTGCTCCAAAATTTAAAAAATTATTATGAGCATGAAAATGTCTTTTATAATCTGGTTCTATTTTTCCATATTCTTTTCCTTCTAAAGTTTCATATTTTGTATTATTATAATATTCTTTTCTAAATCTATCTAATCCAACACCTGTAATAGGATTAGTTTTCAACATTGTAAGAGCTCCTTGCCAAAAAATAAGTCTTGTTTTGTTAGTACATAAAGAAAGATCTAAAGTGTTTTTTATTTTTGTAATTATTAGTTTGGGAAAAAATATAGTAGAGATGATTACAAGAATAATTGAATAACTAATAATTGGGATAAAAAATTTTCTCCCTTTTAAAATTATTATAAAGATAAAACTAATAAAAAATCCTATCCATGCTCCTCTACTTAAAGTAAGAATAAGAGATGTAAAAATAAGCAAACTTGAAATTACTAAAAATGCTTTTTGTTTTTTTTTGAAAGAAGATTCTAATGATAAAATTAGACATAAAGGCAATACCATTGCTAAAACAATTGCTAATGAATTAACACAATCTAAAGTTCCGGAACATCTCAGATATTCAATATTTTGCATGTTTTGTTTCCAAAAAATATTTGTTTTTATGAAATATTGATAAATTACATAAATAGATTGTAAAGTAGTAGAGATAATAAGACAACTAAGAATAATTTTAAGAACTTTTTTTGTTTTAATTCCACAAATTACTAAATAATATAATAGCATTTGACCAATCATTAAAATTAATTTATTTAAACTTTGTGAAATATTTGCAGAAAATAAACAACTTACAAAAAGAGCAATAAAAAATGAAAAAATAATTTTATTAAAAGGACAATTTTTTATTTCAAATTCTTTTTTAATAATCATTCGAAAAATCCATCCAAGAAAAGCAAGTGAAATTCCTATTGATTGTCCAGAAATAGTAGTTGTAGCACAAATGCTATATATTATTAATCCAATTATTATTATTACATCACATATTTTTATAATTTGATTTTTCATAATTTATTTCCTTTTGTATATGCATAAGTAATATATTTTTATATTGACATTTTTAAAAAATAGATTAAAAATTATAACTTATTTAAAAAAATGTCAATATTTTTACCATATTTTTAAATGTCAATATTTTTAAATGTTAATAATAAAAAAAGAAAATATAATAAAAAATAGGATTTTATTTTGAAAAAAAAAAATAGTTATTTTGGGGTCTACTGGTTCTATTGGACTTAATACCTTGGCTGTCATAGATGAATTTGAAGATGATTTTGAAGTTATTGGCTTAACTACGAATAAAAATATTTCTTTACTTAAAAAACAAATATTAAAATATAAACCACAACTTGTTGCTGTAATGGATGAGAATGCTGCTTTTTTGTTAAAAAAAGAATTAACTAATATTAAATGTGAAATTTTTTGTGGGTTAAAAGGTTTAATTCAAGTAGCTACTGTTAAAGAAGCAGAAATAATTATATCTGGAATTTCTGGTGCATCGGGATTAATTCCTACATTTGAAGCTATTAAAGCTAATAAAAATATTGCTTTAGCCAACAAAGAAACTTTAGTAATGGCTGGCAAATTAATTATGAATGAAGTAAGAAAAAGAGGTATTAAGTTTTTTCCAATAGATAGTGAACATAGTGCTATTATGCAATGTTTATTAGGAGAATCTAAGACTGCTCTTAAAAATATTATTCTTACTGCATCTGGAGGTCCTTTTTTAAATTATTCTAAAGAACAACTTTTTTCTGTAACACCAGAAAATGCTGTTAAACATCCTAAATGGAATATGGGTGTAAAAATTTCTATTGATTCAGCTACTTTGCTTAATAAAGGATTAGAGGTTATTGAAGCTCATTGGTTATTTGATTTAGATGTAGAACAAATCAAAGTAGTTATTCATCCTCAAAGTATTATTCATTCTTTAATAGAATATATTGATGGAACAATGTTTGCTCAATTATCTTTTCCAGATATGAAAATTCCTATTCAATATGCTCTTTTTGATCAAGTAAGAAAAGCAAATTTATTTAAAAAACTAAATTTATTGGAAATTTCAGAACTTACTTTTAAAAAACCAGATTTAAATAAATTTCCGTGTCTTTGTTATGCTTATGAAGCAGCTAAAATTGGTGGTACTATGCCAGTAGTATTAAATGCTTCTGGAGAAATATCAGTAAAATTATTTTTAGAAAAAAAAATAAATTTTATGGAAATTCCAATTTTAATTAAAAAAGCAATGGATAAACATAAAGTAATTTTTAATCCTTGTTTAGAAGAAATATTAGAAGTAGATAAAAAAACAAGAGAAGAAATTTTGGGTTTAAAATAATTTTGTAAAAAAATATATTCTTTTGCAAATTGCAAAATACCATTTTTTGTCATTTTGTAATTGATTCGGAATTTTTAAATTTTTAAAATATATATATAATGAAAGGAATCATAAATGAATAGAGAAAAAATAATTCCAGTTTATATTGAAGATAAAATGAAAACTTCGTATTTAGATTATTCTATGAGTGTTATTGTTGGGAGAGCTTTACCAGATGTCAGAGATGGTTTAAAACCAGTTCATAGAAGAATTCTTTATGCTATGAATGAATTGGGAATGGAGCATTCTAAATCTTATAAAAAATCTGCTCGTGTGGTTGGAGAAGTTATAGGAAAATATCATCCTCATGGAGATGTAGCAGTTTATGATACAATTGTAAGATTAGTTCAGAATTTTTCACTTCGATATCCTTTAATTGAGGGACAAGGTAATTTTGGTTCTGTTGATGGAGATGCTCCAGCTGCTATGAGATATACTGAAGTAAAAATGATGTCTATTTGTGAAGAAATGCTTTGTGATATAGATAAAGAAACAGTTGAATTTGTTAATAATTTTGATGATACTTTGCAAGAGCCAACAATTTTACCCACTGCTATTCCGAATCTTTTAATTAATGGTTCTTCTGGAATTGCTGTTGGTATGGCTACAAACATTCCTGCTCATAATTTAGGAGAAGTAATTGATGGTTTAATTAGTTGTATAGATAATCCAGATATTTCTATAGATGATCTTATTAAAATAATTAAAGGTCCAGATTTTCCTACAGGTGCTTTTATTTGTGGAGTAGAAGGAATTGTAACTGCTTATAAAACAGGTAGAGGAGTAATTGTTTTAAAATCTAAGGCAAGTATTGAAAAGATAAAAGGCGATAAAGAAAACATTATTATTACAGAAATTCCATATCAAGTTAATAAAAGTAATTTAATTGAAAAAATTGCTGATTTAGTAAGAGAGAAAAAAGTAGAAGGGATTTCAGATATTAGAGATGAATCAGATAGAGAAGGAATGCGAATAGTTATTGAAATCAAAAAAGGGATTATTTCAGAAGTAATTTTAAATCAACTTTATAAACATACACAACTTCAAACAAGTTTTGGGATTATTATGTTGTGTTTAGTTAAAAATCAAGCTCGTGTTTTGAATTTAAAAGAAATGTTAGTTTATTTTATAGAATATAGAAAAGAAATAATAATAAAAAGAACTTTTTTTGAATTAAATAAAGCAGAAAAAAGAGCCCATATTTTAGAAGGGTTAAAAATAGCATTAAATAATATAGAAGAAGTAGTAAAAATTATAAAAACTTCTCAAGATACAAATCAAGCAAAACAAAAATTAAATGAAAGATTTAATTTAAGTGAAATTCAAGTACAATCTATTTTAGATATGAGATTGCAAAGATTAGTTTCTTTAGAAAGAAGTAAATTAGAAGAAGAATATTTAGGTTTATTAAAAGAAATTGAAAAATTGAAATTTATTTTAGAAAATGAGAAAAAAGTTTTTGTAATAATGAAAGAAGAATTTTTAGAAATTAAAACAAAATATGCAGATGAAAGAAGAACAGAAATTGTTAAATCTGAAGCTGATTTGAATATAGAAGATTTAATTGCAGAAGAAGATGTTGTAATCACTATTTCTCATACAGGATATATAAAAAGAGTACCACTTACAACTTATCGTCAACAAAAACGAGGTGGAAAAGGTGTTCTTTCAATGGAAACAAAAGAAGAAGATTTTGTTGAGCATCTTTTTATTGCTTCTACGCATCATTACATTTTATTTTTTACAAATAAAGGTAGATGCTATTGGTTGAAAGTATATGAAATTCCACAAGTTTCAAGAATTGCTAAAGGTAAAGCAATTATTAATTTAATTAAAATAAGTTCTGAAGAAAAAATAAAAGCATTTATTCCAATTAAAGAATTTGATGATAAACATTTTCTTATAATGGCAACAAAAAAAGGAATTGTTAAAAAAACTAATTTAATTGAATATAGTAGACCTCGTAGCAATGGAATTGATGCTATTTTATTAAAAGAGGAAGATGAATTAGTTGAATCTGTTTTAACTAATGGATCTCAGGATATTATATTGGGAACAAGTTTAGGGCAAGCTATTCGATTTAATGAATCTAATGTTCGCATAGTTAGTAGAAAATCTCAAGGAGTTATTGGTACTAGATTGCATTCTGGAGATTTTGTTATTGGAATGATTGTTGTAAAAAGAGAAGCAGGTTTATTAGTAATTAGCACTAATGGATATGGCAAACGATCAGCTCTTTCAGAATATAGAACTATTGGAAGAGGTGGTAAAGGTGTTATGACTTTACGACTTAATGAAAAAATTGGACAAGTAGCAAAAATTCTTGAAGTTATTGAAGGCGATGAATTTATGATAGTTACTTCAAAAGGTATTTTAATTAGATTGTCAGTAAAAGAAATTAGAACTATAAGTCGTGTTACACAAGGCGTTCGAATTATAAAATTAGGAACAGATGATTGTGTTATTGATGTTACGAGATTAGTGATTACTGAAAAAATGGAAGAATCTTCTGAAAAAATTGAAGAATTTATTGAAGAATCTAATGATTTATAAATTTTTGCAAAATGTGTAATTAAGAAAAAAAAGAGGTATTTTGTGATTTTAAAAATTAGAAAATACGGTGATTTAATTTTGCGAAAAAAATCTCATTCAGTAATTAAAATAGATGATAAAATAAAAGAATTGATTGAAAATATGTTTCAAACTCTTTATTCTGTGAATGGAATTGGATTAGCAGCACCTCAAATAGGAGAACTTTTAAGAATTGTAGTTATAGATATTAGTTCTAAAAAAAAAGAATTTTCAGCATTAGTTTTAATAAATCCAGAAATTTTACATAAAGAAGAAGAAATATTTTTTGAAGAAAGTTGTTTAAGTATTCCAGGCATTACAAAAGAAATAAAAAGAGCAAAAAAAATTATTATTTCAGCATATAATGAAAATTTAGAAAAAATTACAATAGAAGCTGAAGAACTATTTTCTATAGTTCTTCAGCATGAAATAGATCATTTAAATGGAATATTGTTTATTGATAAACTTCCCCTTATTGAAAAAAAAATATTGCAAGCAAAATTGAAAAAAATAAGGAAAAGTTTTTTATGAAAATAGTTTTTATGGGAACTCCAGAATTTGCTGTTCCTTGTCTTGAAATGCTATTAAATGAACATTTTGAAATAATTGGTGTTTTTACTCAACCAGATAAATTATCAAATAGAGGATATAAAATAAATTATTCACCAGTTAAAAAAATTGCTTTAGAAAATAACCTTCTTTTATTTCAATATCATAAATTAAAAAATATAGAAATAAAACTTAAAAAACTAAAACCAGATTTAATTGTTGTTGTTGCATTTAGAATCCTTTCTTCAGAAATTTTAAACTTACCTTTATTAGGTTGTATTAATGTTCATGCTTCTTTACTTCCTAAATATCGAGGATCTGCTCCTATAAATTGGGCAATTATCAATGGAGAAAAAGAAACAGGTGTTAGTACTATATTTTTAAAAAATGAGATAGATGCTGGTGATATTATTTTACAAGAAAAAATTTTTATAGAAGAAAATGAAACAGCAGAAGATATTTATGATAAATTAAAAAAAATGGCTTCAATGATTTTATTAAAAACTATTAAAAAAATTGAATCTGGAAAAGTTGAAAGAATAATTCAAAAGCCAGTAGAATCTTTTTATGCTTCTAAATTAAAAAGAGAAAATGGTTTAATTGATTGGAATAAAGATGTTGTCAGTATTTATAATTTAATAAGAGGACTTTTTCCTTGGCCAGGAACTTATACTTTTTTAAACGGAAAACGATTAAAAATTTTAAAAGCAGAAATTTATAATAAAGAAATATTTTTAGGAAAAATTGGAGAAATAATTAAGATTGAAAAAAAAGGAATTGTTGTAAATACTTTAAATGGATTAATTTTATTAAAAGAAGTTCAAATGGAAAATGCAAAAAAAATGTTAGCTTATGATTTTGCACAAGGAGTCCATTTAAAAGCAGGAAATTTGTTAGCATGAAAAATACAGAAATAATTTCTATATTTGAAGATATTGTGAAAATTTTGGAATTACAATCTGAAAATCTTTTCAAAATAAGAGCTTATCAAAAAGTAATTTATTCTATAGAAAAATTAAATACAGAAATATTTTCTATGTATAAATTTTTTGGGATACAGGGTTTATTAAATATTTCAGGAGTAGGAAAAAGTATTGCTGAAAAAATAGAAGAATTGCTTAATACAGGACATCTTAAATATTTTGAAGAATTAAAAAATTCTATTCCAAATGGAATAACTAATCTTTTAGAAATAGAAGGTTTAGGTCCTAAAAAAGTTAATTTATTTTATGAAAAATTAGGAATAGATAATTTAGAAAAATTAAAAAAAGCACTTGAAGAACATAAAATAAAAGATTTACCAGGTATGGGAGAAAAAACAGAAGAAAATATTGTAAAAGCTATTAGTTTTTATAAACAACAACAAAAAAGACAATTATTATGGAAAGCTTTACCTATAGCAGAAAAAATTATAGAAGATTTACAAAAACTAAAAGAAATTGAAAAAATTAGTTTAGCTGGAAGTCTTCGTCGTATGAAGGAAACTATAGGAGATATAGATATATTAGTTGCTTCTTTGTATCCAGAAAAAGTAATGGATTATTTTACTTCTTTATCTTATGTAATAAAAATTCTTGTTAAAGGTAAAACTAAAAGTAGTATTTTAATAGAACAAAATAAACAAGTAGATTTAAGAGTAGTTGATATAGAGAGTTTTGGTGCTGCTTTAATGTATTTTACTGGATCAAAACAGCATAATATTTCTTTAAGAAAATTAGCAAAGGAAAAAGGGTTAAAAATAAATGAATATGGATTATTTGATAAATCTCTTGAAAAAATTGCAGGAAAAACAGAAGAAGAAGTTTTTAATGCTTTAGGGCTTTCTTATATTTCTCCAGAATTAAGAGAAAATGCTGAAGAAATTGATTTAGCTATAAAAAATAAATTACCTGAATTAATAACTCAAAAAGATATTAAAGGTGATTTACATATTCATTCTGATTGGAGCGATGGAATTTCTTCAATTGAAGAAATAGTATTTGTAGCAAAAGCAATGGGTTATGAATATATTGCTATTTGTGATCATTCTGCTTCTCATAAAATAGGTAATGGACTTTCTCGAGAACGGCTTTTAGAACAAATTAAATTTATTCATTATTTGAATGAAAAAGATAAAACTTTTTATGTTTTATCTGGGGCAGAAGTAAATATTAAAAAAGATGGATCTCTTGATTATGATGATGAAATATTGTCGCAATTAGATTTAGTAATTGCTTCTATTCATTACGGGTTTAAACAAGAAGAAAAAGTAATAACTAATAGAATTGTTCAAGCAATGAAAAATAAATTTGTTAATATTATTGCTCATCCAACAGGTCGTCTTATATCTAGTAGAAATTCTTATGCAATTGATATGGAAAAAATTTTTGAAGTAGCTTTTGAAACAAAAACATTTTTAGAATTAAATTCATTTCCAGAAAGATTAGATTTAAAAGATGTTTATTTAAAAAGAGCTAAGGAAAAAGAAGTAATGATTAGTATTGGAACTGATGCACATTGTAAAACACATTTAGATTTAATTAAATTTGGAATTGCTACAGCACGAAGAGGATGGTTAGAAAAGAAAAATCTTTTAAATACATTATCTTTAAAAAATTTACTTGAAAAATTAAAAGAAAAACAAAAATTAAATTAATTTTTGTTTGATTATTTATGAAATTATAAGTTTTACAAAATATGAAATTATATTACATTTTAATTAAAACTTGACAAAAAATATAAAGAATAGTAATTAAGACAATTTTATAATTTTAATTTTCTAATATGTTTTTTTAAAAATTTATTTTATTATTAACTATAAAATTATTTTCAATTTTATAATAGTTCTAAAATTTTTTAGAGGAGGTAATTTAGTGCCAACGATTAATCAGTTAATAAGAACAGGTCGGCAAAAAGTTGAAAAAAAAAGTAAATCTTCAGCTTTAAAAGAATGTCCTTTTAGAAAAGGTGTTTGTACTCGTGTATGGACAGTCACTCCCAAAAAACCAAATTCTGCTTTAAGAAAAGTTGCAAGAGTACGATTAACTACTGGAATAGAAATTACAGCTTATATTCCAGGAGTAGGACATAATTTACAGGAGCATTCGATTGTATTAGTTAGAGGTGGAAGAGTAAAGGATTTGCCTGGAGTAAAATATCATATTGTAAGAGGAGTTTTGGATACAATGGGTGTTCAAGATAGAAAAAAAAGTAGATCAAAATATGGAGCTAAAAAAACTAAGAAAAAATAAATTTTAATTTTTTTACAGGAGAATAAAATGCCAAGAAAGAAAAAAATAAGTAAACGGGAAATAATTCCTGATTTTAAATATAAAAGTCCAGTAGTAACTAATTTTGTAAATGTTATTATGAAAAAAGGAAAAAAATCTTTAGCTCAAAGAATAGTTTATGATTTTTTTGGAATAGTGGAAGAAAAAACACATAAAGATCCTTTGGAAATATTTAATCAAGCCATAGATAAGGCAAAACCAATATTACAAACAAAATCAAGAAGAATAGGTGGAGCCACTTATCAAGTACCTATGGAAGTACCAGCCAATATTCAACTTTCTTTAGTTATTAGATGGATAATAGGTTTTGCTAAAAAAAGAGGAGAAAGAGGAATGGCTGCTAAATTAGCTGGAGAATTTTTAGATATTATAAATAATACTGGTGCTACTTTAAAGAAAAAAGAAGATGTTCATAAAATGGCTGCAGCTAATAAAGCTTTTGCTCATTATAAATGGTAAGAAATAAATTTCAAAATTAGAAAAATAAAATTAATTATTTTTTAATAATTAATTTTATTTTTTAAAAGGTAGTAGTGATAATTTGAAACAAGAAATTATAAAAAGAGAAATACCTTTAGAAATGGTAAGAAATATAGGTTTTAGTGCTCATATTGATGCTGGAAAAACAACTACAACAGAACGAATATTGTATTATACTGGAAAAATTAACAAAATTGGTGAAGTAGATGAAGGTACAACAACTATGGATTGGATGGAGCAAGAACAAGAAAGAGGTATTACAATTACATTAGCTGCTATTACTTGTTTTTGGAAAAATTTTTGTATAAATATAATTGATACTCCTGGACATGTTGATTTTACAGCTGAAGTAGAAAGGGCATTTAGAATTTTAGATGGAGTTGTAGTTATATTTTGTGGAGTAGGAGGAGTTGAACCTCAATCTGAAACTGTTTGGCACCAAGCAGATAAATATAATATTCCGCGTATGATTTATGTAAATAAAATAGATAGAATGGGAGCAGATTTTTATGAAGTGCTTAAATCAATTCAAAAAAAATTAAATAAAAATGCATTAGCAGTTCAAATTCCAATTGGAAATGAAAGCAATTTTAAAGGGGTTGTGGATTTAATTAAAATGAAAAGTTTAATTTGGATAGATGATAAAGGATTAAATTATAAAGAAGAAGAAATTTCTCAAGATTTAATAGAAATAGCTTATTATCATAGAGATATTCTTTTAGAAAAAATTGTAGAAAATAATGATATATTAATGGAAAAATATTTAGAAAAAAAACCTATTGATGAAAAAGAAATAAAAGCAGAAATAAGAAGGATGACACTTTTTTATAAAATTATTCCCGTTTTTTGTGGTTCATCTTTACAAAACAAAGGAGTTCAGCCCTTAATAGATGGTGTGGTAGATTATTTGCCTTCTCCTTTAGATAAACCATTTGTTGTTGGTGAATTATTTAATGGAGAAAAAGAAGAACGTAAACCAGATGATGCAAATTCTTTTTCAGCAGTAGTTTTTAAAGTTATTACAGATCCTTATATGGGAAAATTATCTTTTTTTAGAATTTATTCAGGGACTTTAAAAGTTGGAAGTATTGTCTATAATGCTACTCAACGATGTAAAGAAAGAATTGGAAAAATTTTAAGAATGCATGCAAATAAAAAAGAAGAAATAAAAATAGGTTTTACGGGAGATATTTTATCAACTGTTGGATTAGAAAAAACTACAACTGGAGATACTCTTTGTGATTTGAATATTCCGATAGTGTTAGATGTAATTCATTTTCCAGAACCAGTAATTTCTGTGGCTATTGAACCAAAAACAAAATCTGATGAAAAAAAAATAGATGAAAGTCTTTTAAAATTAGCAAACGAAGATCCTACTTTTAAAGTACAATTTAATGAAGAAACTTCTCAATGTATTATTTCTGGGATGGGAGAATTACATTTAGAAATTTTAATAGATCGATTAAAAAGAGAATTTAAAATTGGTGTTAATATAGGAAAGCCAGAAGTATCTTATAGAGAAACTATTCAAAAGGAAGCTGTTGCTGATGGTGTTTTCATGAAGCAAATAGGAGACAAAACACATTTTGCACAAGTTTCTTTAAAAATAATACCTGCTGCAAGAGGAGAAGGTTTTAAATTTGTGAACAAAAGTAAAAAAGGTGTTATTCCAAGTGAATATTTAATTGATATAGAAGAAGGCATAAAAGAAGGTATGAATATTGGTATTATTGCTTCGTATCCTTTAATCGATATAATCGCAGTATTAGTTGATGGTGTTTATCGTAAAGAAGATGCTTCTAATTTATCATTTAAAATGGCTTCTTTAATGGCTTTTCACGAAGCTTTAAAAAAAGCAAATCCAATTTTAATGGAACCAATTATGAAAATAGAAATTAATATTCCTCAAGAATTTATAGGAGAATGTTTAGGAGATTTTAATTCACGAAGAGGAAAAATAGATTCTTTAGAAGCAAAAAATAATTTTCAAATAATAAAAGGAACAGTTCCTTTAAAAGAAATATTTAGCTATGCAACGCCCTTGAGATCGATAACACAGGGGAGAGGTAGTTATAATATGGAATATTTTTGTTATGAAAGAATTCCTCAAAATTTGGCAAATGAGATTATTTCCAAACAAGGTGGATATAATTTTTTTAATAAAAAACTTGCCAACTAAAAAAAAATATGCTATATTTTTTTTCTAAATTTTGTTAGAAAAATTAATTAAAAAAATATTGAAAAAATAAAAATTTAAGGAGGCATTAAAAATGGCAAGAGAGAAATTTGAACGAATAAAACCACATTTAAATATAGGGACAATAGGTCATATTGATCATGGAAAGACGACTTTAACTAGTGCTATTACTAAAGTATTATCTTCACAAAATACTAAAATAAAAGCAATGGCTTTTGATCAAATTGATTCTGCTCCAGAAGAAAGAGAAAGAGGAATAACTATTGCTATTTGTCATGTGGAGTATGAAACAGCAAAAAGACATTATGCTCATGTTGATTGTCCAGGGCATAGAGATTATATTAAAAATATGATTACTGGGGCAGCTCAAATGGATGGTGGTATTTTAGTTGTTTCTGCTGCTGATGGTCCAATGCCACAAACTAAAGAGCATGTTTTATTAGCTCGTCAAGTTAATGTTCCTTTTCTTGTAGTGTTTTTAAATAAAGTAGATATGGTTGATGATCCAGAATTATTAGAATTAGTAGAATTAGAAGTTAGAGAACTTTTAAATGATTATAAATTTCCTGGAAATGAAACACCAATAATTAGAGGAAGTGCTGTAAATGCAATGAATTGTGGATGTGGAAAAGCAGATTGTGAAAAATGTAAATGTATATTTGATTTAATGAATGCAGTAGATGATTTTATTCCACTTCCACCTCGTGATGTAGATAAAACATTTTTAATGTCTGTTGAAGATGTGTTCACTATTACTGGAAGAGGAACAGTAGTAACTGGTAGAGTAGAAAGAGGCAGAGTAAAAATAGGAGATGCTGTTGAAGTAGTAGGAATAAGGGAAACAAAGAAAACAGTTGTAACTGGTATAGAAATGTTTAGAAAAATGTTAGATGAAGCTCAAGCTGGAGATAATGTTGGATTATTATTAAGAGGTGTTAATAAAGATGATGTAGAAAGAGGTCAAATGATAGCAGCTCCTAAAAGTATAACTCCTCATAAAAAATTTAAAGCAGAAGTTTATGTGTTGACTAAAGAAGAAGGTGGAAGACATACTCCATTTTTCCCTGGATACAGACCACAATTTTATTTTAGAACAACAGATGTTACTGGAAATATAATTTTACCTCAAGGCGTAGAAATGGTAATGCCAGGTGATAATATTACAATGGATGTAGACTTAATTACTCCAATTGCTTTAGAAAAAGAAATGAGATTTGCTATTAGAGAAGGTGGAAATACTGTAGGTGCTGGAGTTGTAAGTGAAGTTTTAGAAGAAGCAAAATAAAAAAAAGAGGGAAATGTAAGGAATGAAAAATATTATTAAAATTTGTTTGAAAGCTTATGATTATAGTTTACTTGATAAATCAGTTAAAAAAATAGTTGATACTATTCAAAAAACAGAATCTGTAATTTCTGGACCGATACCTTTACCTACAAAAATAAAAAGATATACTGTGTTAAGATCTCCTTTTGTAGATAAAAAGTCTCGAGAACAGTTTGAAATTCGAGTTCATAAAAGATTAATTGAAATTTTAGATCCAGAATCAAAAACAATAGATGCTTTGATGAAATTAGATATTCCTACAGGTGTCTATATTGAGATTAAATCGTAAATTTTGTAGAAAATAAATATTTTTTTGTAAAATTTGATAATTTTACAAATTTAATGGAGGTATGTTTTGATAGGCTTGATAGGTAAAAAAATATCTATGACTAATATTTTTGAAAATAATAATATGATACCTGTAACTGTAATTGAAGTACTTCCTAATAAAATTGTTCAAAAAAAGACTCCAGGAAAAGAAGGATATTTATCTATTCAATTAGGTTATGGTTTTGTGAAAAGTAAAAGAGTAACAAAACCTAGGATGGGTCATTTTAAGAAAGTAAATCAAGAACCTACAAGAATTTTGAAAGAGTTTAAAATTGAAGAAAATGATGAATTTAATGTAGGAGATGAAATTAAAGTAGATATTTTTGAAGAAAAAGAAAAAGTAGATATTTCTGGAATTTCTAAAGGAAAAGGATTTGCAGGAGTAGTTAAAAGATATGGTTTTCGTGGTGGAAGAGCCACTCGTGGTTCTATGTTTCATAGAGCTCCTGGTTCAAGTGGTTCATCTTCAGATCCTAGTAGAGTTTTTAAAGGCAAGAGATTTCCTGGAAGAATGGGTGGAAAAAAAGTAAGTGTTCAAAATTTAACTGTTCAAAAAATAAAATTAGAAAAAAATTTATTAATAATAAAAGGTGGTATTCCAGGAGCAAATGGACAGTATGTTGTTATTAGTAAAAGAGTTAAAAATACAAAATAAAATTGGATTTAAAGGATATGAAAGATTTGGAGGTAAAAGTTGAAGAGTGATTTATTAAATATAAACGGAGAAAAAGTAGGAGAAGTTTTATTGAATGATAAAATATTTTCTTCAAAAGAAAATATTTCTATCTTACATGAATCTGTTGTAAATTATCAAAATAATCAACGAAGTGGTTCAGCTAATACAAAAACAAGAGCAGAAGTAAGAGGTGGTGGAATTAAACCTTGGAGACAAAAAGGTACAGGTAGAGCTCGAGTAGGAAGTATTAGATCTCCTTTGTGGAGAGGTGGCGGAGTAACTTTTGGACCTAGAACTAAAAATTTTACTTATCATTTGCCTAAAAAGAAAAAAAAAATTAGCTTTTTGTACAGCTTTATCTGTAAAATTAAGAGAAAAAAAAATATTTATAGTAGAAGAAATAAAATTTGATTATCCTAAAACTAAAAAATTTATAGAAATTTTATCTAATTTAAAATTAAAAGAATCTGTTTTTATAATTATACAACAAAAAGATGAAAATATAATTAAATCTTGTAGAAATATAAAAAATGTAAAGTTATCTTTGTTAAACAATATCAATATTTATGATATATTAAAATATGAAAATTTATTAATTACCAGAGAAGTTCTGGAAAATTTGGAAGTGTGGTTAAACAATGAATAGTATTATAATACAACCATTAAATACAGAAAAAGGAACAAATTTAAGAAATAAAGAAAATAAATATATTTTTAAAGTAAGTTTGGATGCAGAAAAATTAGAAATAAAAAAAGAAATAGAAAGAATATTTGGAGTAAAAGTATTTAAAGTAAATACTTTGCATGTAAAAGGAAAATTTAAAAGAGTAAGATCTAAATTGGGAAAAACATCTAAATGGAAAAAAGCAGTTGTTTCTCTTAAGGGAGAACAAAAAATAGAACTTTTTGGAAGTGTTTAAAAATAATTATAGAAAAGAGGTTAATAAATGGGTATAAAAAAATATAAGCCAACTACACCAGGACAAAGATTTAAAATTTTATTGGATGGAGAAGGATTATCAAAAGTAAAACCAGAAAAATCATTATTAGTTTTTTTGAAAAGAAATGGTGGAAGAAATAATCAAGGTAGAATTACAATTAGGCATCGTGGTGGTGGACATAAAAGAATGTATAGAATAATAGATTTTAAAAGAGATAAACTAAATGTCCCAGGTAAAGTTGCATCTATTGAATACGATCCTAATAGAAATTCAAGAATATCTTTAATTAATTATTTAGATGGAGAAAAAAGATATATTATTGCTCCAATTAATTTAAAAGTTGGTGATATGGTTGTATCTGGAGAAAATGTTAAAATATCTATTGGAAATGCTTTGCCATTACGTAATATACCTTTAGGAACTATTGTTCATAATGTAGAATTGAAAAAAGGGAGAGGTGGACAGATGGGAAGAAGTGCTGGAAGTAGTATTCGATTAATGAATAAAGAAGGTGGTTTTGCTCAATTAAGATTGCCTTCTGGGGAAATTAGATTAGTTCCAATAGATTGTTATGCAACAATAGGTCAAGTTGGGAATGTAGATTATGAAAGTATTTCTTTAGGTAAAGCTGGAAGAAATAGATGGTTAGGTTGGCGTCCAACAGTACGTGGAGTTGCAATGAATCCATGTGATCATCCTCATGGTGGAGGAGAAGGAAAGTCTCCTATTGGAAAAACTCATCCAGTTACTCCATGGGGAAAACCAACTTTAGGATATAAAACAAGAAATCGTAAAAAATCTTCTAATCAATATATATTGAAAAGAAGAAATGATAAGTGAGGTTTTAAATGGGAAGATCTTTGAAAAAAGGACCTTATATAGATATTAAGTTATTTAAAAAAGTTGAAAAAATAACCAAATCTGGAGAAAGAACAAGTATTAAAACATGGGCAAGACAATGTACAATTTTACCAGAATTTATAGGTTATACTTTTGCTGTACATAATGGGAAAAATTTCATTTCTGTTTATGTAACAGAAAATATGGTAGGACATAAATTAGGAGAATTTTCACCTACTCGAAAATTTAAAGGACATGGAGCAAGAGGTGGAGAAGAAGAAAAAAAGAAAAAAGAAAGTGCATCTGAAGTAAAAAAGTAAAGATTTTAAAGAATTAATTGAATTTTATATTTCAAGATTTTAATTATGGAGGCATATTTTGGAAGCAAAGGCAATAAAAAAATATATACGAATTTCATCGAAAAAAGCAAGAAGAGTAGTAGACTTAATTGATTCAATAAAAGATATTGAAAAAGCTTTAGATATTTTAAAATTTGTACCAAATAAACCAGCTCGATTTATTGCTGATACAATTAAATCTGCTTCAGCAAATGCTGATGTTAAACAATTAGATAAAAAAAAAGTATTTTTAAAAAAAGTAACTATAGATGAAGGTCCTATTTTAAAACCACTTAGATGGAGATCTGCTCCAAGAGGAAGAGCAACTAAAATTAGAAAAAGAACAAGTCATATTACTGTAGTAATTAGTGACGAAAGAGAGGTAAGTGAGTAAAATGGGTCAAAAAGTTAATCCAATGGGTTTTAGATTAATAGAAAGAAAAAATTGGGGATCAAGATGGTTTGCTCAAGGAAAAGAATATAAAGAATTTTTAAAAGAAGATATTAAAATTAGAGAATTTATAAAGAAAAAAATGCTTTATGCTGGAATTTCTAAAATAGAAATAGAAAGATTTAAAGATAAAGTAAAAGTAAATATTTTTGCTGCAAGACCAGGAATTATTATTGGGAAAAAAGGATTTGAAATAGAAAATTTAATTAAAGATTTATTAAATATTACAAATAAGCAGGTTGATGTTGATATTATTGAAGTAAAAGTTCCAGAATTAAATGCTTGTTTAGTAGCAGAAAATATAGCTTTACAAATACAAAAAAGAATTTCATATAGACGAGCAATGAAAAAAGCTGTTCAAACTGCTATACAAATGGGTGCTCAAGGAGCAAAAATACAATGTTCTGGAAGATTAGCTGGATCTGAAATAGCTCGTAGAGAGTGGTATAAAGAAGGAAAAATTCCTTTACATACTATTAGAGAAAATATAGATTATGCTATATCAACTTCTCATACTACTTATGGTTGTGTGGGAATTAAAGTATGGTTATGTTTAGAAGAAGATTCTAAAGATAAAGAGGAGATTATAAGTGGCAATACCAAAAAAAGTAAAATATAGAAAAGTTCATAGAGGTACAAGAAAAGGAAAAGCTTGTACAAGAATTAATGTTGATTTTGGTGAATATGGATTAAGAGCAATGGAATCAGCTTGGATTACTGAAAAACAAATTGAATCAGCAAGAATAGCAATGACACATCATATAAAAAGAATTGGTAAAATTTGGATTAGAATATTTACAGATAAACCAGTAAGTAAAAAACCTTTAGAAGTGCGTATGGGAAAAGGAAAAGGTGGTCCAGAATTTTGGGTGAGTGTAGTAAAAAGAGGAACGATTATGTTTGAAATAGGTGGAGCAGATGAAGATTTGTGTAAAGAAGCATTAGTAAAAGCTTCTTTCAAGCTTCCCATTAAAACAAAAATTGTTAGTAGGAAAGGATTGAAAACAAAAATATGAAAATTGAAGAAATTAAAAATATGAAAAAAATTGAATTAAAAGAAAGATTAATAAATTTAAAAGATGATTTAATGAAAATAAGATATCAATTAAGTATTGGGCAAATGGAAAATACAAAAAAGATTAAATTACATAAAAAAGATATTGCTAGAATAGAAACAGTAATGAGTGAATTACAAAACAAAAAAAAGATTTAATAAAAATACTTTTATAGTTATAAAAAAAGGATTTTTATTGAGAGGAGTTTGTGTAAAAAAATGCAAAAAGAAAAAATAGGTTATGTAATAAGTAACAAAATGAATAAAACAATAATAGTAGAATCAGTAAAACTTGTTTCGCATCCTTTATATAAAAAAGTTATTAAGAAAAAAAATAAATTTTATGCTCATGATGAAAATTTAAGAGCAAAAATAGGTGATAAAGTAAAAATTAAAGAAACCAGGCCTTTAAGTAAAATGAAAAAATGGCGTTTGGTTGAAATTATGGGTGAAGAAAAATGATACAAGAAAGAAGTATTTTAAAAGTTGCTGATAATTCAGGTGCTAAAAAAGTAATGTGTATTAAAGTATTAGGAGGTAGTGGCAGAAAATATGCACATGTGGCAGATATTATTGTAGTTACAGTAAAAGAAGTATTGCCAGAAAGTGGAATAAAAAAAGGTGATGTTGTTAAAGCAGTAATAGTAAGAACAAAAAAAGAATTTAAAAGAGTAGATGGATCTTATATAAGATTTGATGAAAATGCAGTAGTTATTATTGATGCTCAACAAAATCCTAAAGGCACAAGAATATTTGGTCCTGTTGTTAGAGAATTAAGAGAAAAAGCTTTTATGAAAATAGTCTCATTAGCTCCAGAAGTAATTTAATTTTATATAATTGCCGAATAATAATTATTACGGCTAATTAAGAAAAGGTTTAAAAAATGCAAATATCTCAAAAAAAATTTCATGTTAAAAAAAATGATATTGTTTTTGTAATGACTGGAAAAGATAAAGGAAAAAAAGGAAAAATTTTATCTATATTGAGAGAAAAAAATAAATTTGTAGTAGAAGGTATAAATTTTGTAAAACGACATATAAAGCCAACTCAAAAAGATCCTAAGGGTGGAATAATACAAAAAGAATCTCCTATTCATGTTTCAAATTTAATGTTAATATGTAATAAATGTAATCGTCCCGTAAGAATTCGACATAAGAAAATAGAAGATAAAAACGTAAGAGTTTGTATTAAATGTGATGAAGTTATTTAATATTTTATATTTTTTCAAAAAATATAAAATTATACAGCTTTAAAATGCCATAAAAAAGTGGAGGCATAATTTGAATAAAATACCAGATTTAAAAAATAAATATAAAAATGAAGTTGTTTCTGCAATGATAGAAAAATATGGTTATAAAAATAAATTGCAAGTACCTAAAGTAGAAAAAGTTACACTTAATATGGGTGTTGCAGATGCTAAAACAGATATTAAAATTTTAGATGATGCAGTAAAAGAACTTGCTTTGATAAGTGGACAAAAACCAATTATTACTCGAGCAAAAAAATCAATTGCTGGTTTTAATGTACGAGAAGGAATGCCAATTGGTTGCAAAGTAACTTTGCGAGGAGTAAGAATGTATGAGTTTTTAGAAAGATTTATCAATATAGTTACTCCTAGAATTAGAGATTTCAGAGGACTTTCTGTTTCTTTAGATGAACAAGGAAATTGTACTATTGGAATAAAAGAACAAATAATATTTCCAGAAATAGAACATGAAAAAGTTAAAAAAATCAAAGGAATGAATGTATGTATTACTACTACAGCAAAGGATAAATTCCAAGGAAAAGATTTATTATTGTTTATGGGCATGCCATTAATAAATTAACTATTTTTTAATTTGATGTTATAAAAGAAAGGTGGATTTGTGGCTAAAAAAAGTTTAATAAATAAAGCAAATAAAGAACCTAAATTTAAAGTTAGAAAATATAATAGATGTTTTCGTTGTGGACGAAGTAGAGGTTTTTTAAGAGATTTTAACTTATGTCGAATATGTTTTAGAGAAATGGCTTCTTTTGGTGAACTTCCAGGAGTAGTAAAAGCAAGCTGGTAATTTTGAATAATGTTAAAAATGCAAGAAAAAGTTAAATGATTTGATAAAATTTAGATAATTAAATATTATTTGTAAAATAGTTTTTTATGATTTTGAAATCATAAGGAGGTTTTGTAAAATATGTGTATGACAGATCCAATAGCAAATGCTCTTACTATAATAAGAAATGCTAATTTAGTAAAAAAAGAAGATGTAAATATTCCTTATTCAAAAATAAAACAAGAAATTATTAAAATTTTGAAAAATACAGGTTTTATTAAAGAATTTGAATTAATTACTATGGAAGATACTCAAAGGAAAATTTTGAAAGTTTATTTGAAATATAATAAAAAAGGAGAAGGTGTTATTTCTGGATTAAAAAGAATAAGTAAACCTGGATTAAGAAGATATTTTTCTTGGTATAAAATTCCTAGAATTTTAGGTGGATTAGGAATATTTATAGTTTCTACTTCTCGTGGAATAATGACAGATAAAGAAGCAAAAAATATGAAAATTGGGGGAGAAGTACTTTGTTCTATTTGGTAAAATAAAATATTTAAGTTATAATTATTTAAAATGTAAGAAGTTTTATTAAAAAAATATTTTGTAAAAAATTAGTTTTAAAAAGAGGTGTTGAGAATGTCTAGATTAGGCAAATATCCAATAGAAATTCCTTCTGGAATAAAAGTATCTAAAGAAAATGAAAAAGTAATTGTACAAGGATTAAAAGGAAGTTTAGAACGGAATATTTTAGGACATGTAGATATAGAAATAGAAAATGAAAAAATTTGGGTGAAAAGAAAATCTGATTCTAAGCAAGATAAAGCATATCATGGACTTTATAGAGCTTTAATTATTAATATGATAATAGGAATAAATATTGGTTTTAAAAAATATCTTCAAATTAATGGATTAGGATATAAAGCAGAAATTAAGGCAGAAAAATTAGTTTTAAATTTAGGTTTTTCTCATCCTGTAGAAGTAGATATCCCTTTAGGAATAAAAATTAGTGTTGAAGAAAAAGGAACTTCTGTTTGTGTAGAAGGAATTGATAAAGAATTAGTAGGGAAAATATCTGCTTTTATTAAATCACTAAAAAAACCAGAACCTTATAAAGGAAAAGGAATAATTTATAAAGGTGAAAGAATTCGTAGAAAGGTTGGGAAAACTGGAGCTGCATAATAATTTTTTTTTACATGTTTATAATTTTATATAAAAGCAGATTAAAGTAAAATCTGCATAAATTAAAAAGAAAGGAGTTTTTTAGGATGAAGAAATATTTAGTAGTACTTGGTATTTTAGGGTTGGTATTAAATGGAATAGCTTGTAAAGGAAAACAAGAAGAAGCAATAATAGAAGAACCAGCAGTTACAACTGAAACAGTAGCACCAGCAACAACTTCAGAAGTAGTAGCACCAGTAATAACACCTGAAGTAGTAGCACCAGTAACAGAAACAAAAGGTAAAAAATAAACAAACAAGAATAATTTTATATATTAAATTTAATATATGATTATTCTATAATTAAAAAAAGGAGAGTTTTTAGGATGAAGAAATATTTAGTAGTACTTGGTATTTTAGGATTGGTATTAAATGGAATAGCTTGTAAAGGAAAACAAGAAGAAGCAATAATAGAAGAACCAGCAGTTACAACTGAAGCAGTAGCACCAGAAGCAACAACTCCAGTAGCACCAGTTAAAAAATAAACAAAATAGAATAATACTCAGACATTAGATTTAAAATCTAATGTCTGATATATTCTATAAGTTAAAAAGAAGAGAGTTTTTAGGATAAAGAAATATTTAGTAGTAATTGGTATTTTAGTATTAAATGGAATAGTTTGTAAGGGAAAACAAGAAGAAGAAAGAAAGTAATAGAAATATAAGTATATTACCAGTAGTAATATTTGAAGCAATAATATTAGCAGGTTGAAAATAAATTTGATGAAAGATTATTTCAATAAGGGGATTTTTATATGAAAGTAGATAAAAAACTTATAAGAACAAAAAAAAGAATTAAAGGAACATCGGAAAGACCAAGATTATGTGTTTATAGAAGTCAAAAACATATTTATGCTCAAATTATTAATGATGAAAATGGAAAAAGTTTGGTTGCAAAATCTTCTTTATCTTCTGAATTCAAAAAAGATATAAATAAAGGATGGAATATAGAAGCTGCAAAAAAAGTTGGAGAATTAGTAGCAAAAGATGCTTTGCAAAAAGGGATTAAAGAAGTAATGTTTGATAGAAATGGATATGTTTATTATGGAAGAATATCTGCATTAGCTGATGCAGCAAGAAAAAATGGATTAGTATTTTAAATTAAAAAGCATGAGGTATGAATGATTACTAAAGAAAGTAAAGAAAAAAGAATAAAAAATTTTGCAAAAGCAAAAGAATCTATGAATGAACTACAAAAAAATGAAGAAGAATTTTTAGAAAGAGTTATAAGTATAAATAGAGTAACAAAAGTAATAACAGGTGGTCGTAGATTTAGATTTAGTGTTTTAGTATCTGTTGGGAATGGTAAAGGTTGTGTAGGAATAGGTACAGGAAAAGCAGTTGAAATTTCTGTGGCAATTAGAAAAGCTGTTCAAGATGCAAAAAAAAATATAATAGAATTTTCTTTAGTAGAAAATTCTATTCCTTATGAATCTGTTGGAAAATTTGGAGCTGCTTGTGTTTTATTAAAACCAGCATATGCAGGAACTGGTGTTCTTGCAGGTGGAGCAGTAAGAGCTGTATTGGAAGTAGGCGGAATTAAAAATATTTTGGCTAAATCTCTTGGATCTGATAATGCTAGCAATGTAGCTAGAGCTACTTTATTAGCATTGCAAAAATTAAAAAGAAAAGAAGATTTGGAAGCAGAAAGAGAAAATTAAATAAAGCCATATTAAGAATAAGTATATAAAATATTAAAAAAAATAGAGAGAAAAAAATGAATGAAAAAATAAAAATTACTTTAGTTAAAAGCAAAATAGGTGTAAATAAAAAACATAAAAAAATATTAGAAACTTTAAGTTTATCAAAAATAAATAAAACAAAAAATTTTAATAATACTCCTCAAATTCAAGGAGTAATTAATCATATAGGTTATTTATTAAAGGTAGAAAAAATATGAAAATAAGTGATTTAAAACCTGCAGTAGGTTCAAAAAAAAGAAAAAAGAGATTAGGTTGTGGTCGTTCTTCTGGACATGGAAAAACATCTACTCGTGGACATAAAGGGCAAAAATCTAGAGGAAAAGGACGATTCTATGAAGGATTTGAAGGTGGACAAATGCCTTTACAAAGACGTACTCCTAAAAGAGGTTTTACAAATAAATTTAGAAAAAAAATAAGAATTTTAAATATAGATAGTTTAAATAAGTTTGAAAATGGATCAATGATAACCATTGAAAATCTTGTTAAACAAGGATTAGTTAAAAATACAAAAGAAAAAGTAAAAATTTTAGGTAAAGGTAAAATCGTAAAGTCTTTAAATATAAATATGAAAGATTTTTTTATGAGTGCATCTGCTAAAGAAAAAATAGAAGCAGTTGGTGGAAAAATAATAATATAAAAGAAGGCTATTTAATTAATAAAAAAATTATATAGTTTTGGAGTTTAAGAAAAATGTTTCAAGCTTTTTCAAATATTTTTAAAATTTCAGATTTAAGAAAAAAAATAATTTATACTTTATTGTTAATGGTTGTTTATAGAATAGGTTCTCATATTCCTACAGCTGGAATTAATAGTAGTGTATTAGGTGATTTTTTTGCTCAACAAAAAGGTAATTTATTAGGACTTTTTGATTTATTTTCTGGTAGATCTCTTAGAAGACTTACTATTTTTGCTTTAGGAATTATGCCTTATATTAGTTCTTCAATTATTTTTCAACTTCTTACTGTAGTAGTTCCTTATTTAGAAAAATTATCTAAAGAAGGAGCAGAAGGTAAAAAGAAAATTGCACGATATACTCGATATGGAACAATACTTTTAAGCATTGTTCAGTCTTATGGTATCAGTTTATGGTTAGAAAATCCTCAAAATTTTAGTGGTCATGTAGTAGTTCCTGATCCTGGTTTGAGTTTTAGACTAATGACAGTTCTTACTTTAACTACAGGTACTTCTTTTTTAATGTGGTTAGGAGAAAGAATTAGTGAATTAGGAATTGGGAATGGTATTTCTTTAATTATATTTTTTGGTATTGTTTGTGAAATGCCAGAAGATTTAGGTAGAACAATAAATGCTCTTTCTACGGGAAGATTATCTGTTTTCTTTTTAATTTTGATTATAGCAATAATGGTTTTAACAAGTGCAGCTGTAATAGCCATTACTCAAGGAATGCGTAAAATTCCAGTTCAATATGCTAAAAGAGTAGTGGGAAGAAAAATTTATGGAGGGCAGAGTTCGTTTATACCTCTTAGAATTAATACTGCTGGAGTTATTCCCGTTATTTTTGCTTCTTCAATTTTAATGTTTCCAGCTACAGTAGCTCAATTTGTAAAAATTGGTTTTGTAAAAAAAATAGCAGATTTTGTTTCACCAGGTACTCCTTATAGTCTTTTTAGTTTATTTCCAGCATATTTAAAAGAAACTATTATATGTAAGATATTTCAAGTATTTACTTTATATAATGTTTTTTATGCTGGTTTAATTGTATTTTTTTCTTTTTTTTATACTTCTGTAATTTTTAATCCGACTGATGTTTCTGATAATATGAGAAAATATGGTGGTTTTATTCCGGGATTAAGACCAGGAAAACAAACAGCAGATTTTATTGAAAGCGTTCTTTCAAAAATAACTTTTATGGGTGGTATATATTTAGCTTTGATTGCTATTTTGCCAGATGTTTTAATTAGTACCTTTAATGCTCCATTTTGGTTTGGAGGAACTTCTCTTCTTATCGTAATAGGTGTAGCTTTAGATACGGTTCAACAAATAGAAACTCATTTAATATCTCGATCTTATGAAGGTTTTATGAAAAAAGGTACAATTAAAGGTAGAAGAGGTTTTTAATTTTATTTAAAAAGAGGTTTTTTTGAAAAATTCTTTAGTATTTCTTTTTATAGGGGCACCAGGTTCTGGCAAAAGTACACAAGGTGATTTAATAAGTAAAAAATATAATATTCCGCATATTTCTACAGGAAATATTTTAAGAGAATCTATTAAAGAAAAAGATGAACTTGGTAAAAAAGTTGAACAATATGTAAATTCAGGTGTTTTAGTGCCAGATGAAATAATAACATCTGTAGTTGAAAAAAGAATAAAAAAACAAGATTGTGAAAAAGGATTTGTTATAGATGGATTTCCTCGTAATATGGATCAAGTTAAAGAATTTAATAAAATGTTAGATGAATATAGTTTTCAATTAAAACAAGTGTTAAATATTCAATTAGAAAATAAAATTTTAATTAAACGATTATCTGGAAGACGAATTTGTTCTCAATGTAAAGAACAATATAATTTATATTTTAACCCTTCGAAACAAAATAAATGTGAAAAATGTGAAGCAGATCTTATTCAGCGAAAAGATGATAATGAAGAAATAGTTAAACAAAGATTAATAGTTTATGAAAAAGAAACAAATCCATTGATAGAATATTATGAAAAAGAAAAAATTTTAGTGAATATTGATGGAAATAGAGATAAAGAAGAAATATTTGAAGAAATCCTTGAGAACAAATATGATTTTATTGAAAAATGAATTTGAAATTGATTGTATTCGAAAGAGTAGTACAATTGGAGCAAAAGTTCTTTTAGAAATAGAAAAATATATAGAAGTTGGAATAACAACTTATGCATTAAATGCAATTATAGAAGATATTATTAAAAAATATAATGCTGTTCCAGCTTTTAAAGGTTACAGAGGATTTCCTTATGGTTCTTGTATTTCTATTAATGAAGAAGTAATTCATGGTATTCCTGGTAAAAAAAAAATAAAAGAAAATGATATTGTAAGTATTGATGTCGGGATATTTTTAAATGGATATTTTGGAGATGTTGCTAAGACTTTTTGTGTTGGTGAAGTAAATAAAGAAAAAAGAAAATTAGTAGAAGTAGCAGAACAATCTTTATATAAAGCTATTGAACAAGTAAAAGTAAATAATAAAATAGGTGATATATCATTTTTTATTCAAAATTATGTAGAAATGAATGGATTTTCAGTAGTAAGGGATTTTGTTGGACATGGAATTGGTAAGTCTTTACATGAAGAGCCTCAAATTCCAAATTTTGGAATAAAAGGACAAGGATGTATTTTATTGCCGGGAATGGTGCTTGCTATTGAAACAATGGTTAATATGGGTAATTTTAAAGTAAAAACTTTAAATGATAAATGGACAATAGTAACTTGCGATAATAATCCATCAGCTCATTTTGAACATACAGTAGTTCTTACTACTAATGGAGTGCAGATTTTGAGTTTAGTAGATTAAAAATTAAAGGAGAAAGTTTTAGTAAATGTCAAAAGCAGATGTAATAGAAATAGAAGGTACAGTAATAGAAATGTTGCCTAATACAACATTTAAAGTAAAATTAACAAATGGACATATTGTTTTAGCTTATATTTCTGGAAAAATGAGAATGAATTATATTAAAATAATTCAAGGAGATAAAGTAAAAATAGAATTATCTCCATATGATTTAACAAAAGGTAGAATTACTTATAGATTTAAATAAATTTTTTTAAAAAAAGGAAATTATTATGAAAGTTAGAGCTTCTATAAAAAAAATATGTAGTAAATGTAAAATGATGAGAAGAATGGGAGTGGTTAGAGTTAAGTGTGTTAATCCTAAACATAAACAAAGACAAGGATAAATAATTAATTTTAGATATTTGTTTTTTATATGCTTAAAAATAAATATCTTTACAAAATGCTATTTGTTTTTTTAATGGTTTTTATTTTTAATGGAGGTATAAATGGCAAGAATTTCTGGTGTAGATTTGCCAGCAGAAAAAAGGGTAATAATAGGACTTACTTATATTTATGGAATAGGAAGAACATTGTCTAATGAGATTTTAAAAAAAGCTCAAATAAGTCCAGATATAAGAATAAAAAATCTAAGTGTAGAAGAAGTAAATAAACTTAGAGAAATTATTGAAAAGGGATATAAAATAGAAGGAGAACTTAGATTATCACTTAATGCAGATATTAAAAGATTAGTAGAAATAAATTGTTATCGTGGAACAAGACATAAAAAAGGGCTTCCATCTAGAGGACAAAGAACTAAAACAAATGCAAGAACTAAAAAAGGTCCTCGTAAAAAACTTGGTGGAAAAGTTAAAGAAAAGAAAAAAGCATAAATTAAGAAATAATTTATGAAAATATTTTAAAAAATTAGTTTTTCATTAAATAAATAATAATTTTATAAAAATAAGGTTTAAATGTTTATATTTTATTGTGGAGGTGTCTTTTGATAGAAGAAAAACAACAACAAAAGAAAAAAGGGTTTGGAGGAAAAGTTTTTATACAAGCAACTTTTAATAATACTATTATTACAATTACAGATTTTAGTGGAAATTGTATTTCTTGGGCAAGTTCAGGTTCAGTTGGATTCAAAGGGTCAAAAAAAAGTACTCCTTTTGCTGCTCAATTAGCAGCAGAAACAGCTGCTAAAAAAGCTGTAGATAAAGGATTGTCTTTTGTAGAGGTGCATTTAAAAGGGCCTGGTGCTGGAAGAGAAGCAGCTGTAAGATCATTGCAGGGAGTAGGTTTAAAAGTAATTTTAATAAGAGATATAACTGCAATTCCTCATAATGGATGTCGTCCAAAAAAGAGGAGAAGAGTTTAATACTAAATTGCATTCAAAATGATAAAGGGGGGGGGCAAGAGGCGACACAAATCTGCCTGTGTTGATACGCCGATAGGGTCCCGGTTGTGTGTATTAAATAAGTGGAGTTGACGACAAAATCATACAGTTAGCATTTAAATGCGACTTGGTATAAAAGGAGGTAATTTAATTTTGAGTAAATTAATGGAAGTAAGATGTAAATTATGTAAAAAAGAAGGACAAAAACTTTTTTTGATAGTTAGTCGTTTTTTTAGTAGTTAATGTCCATTGGAAAGACAAAAACCAAAAACTTTTATGAGAAAGTCTAAAAATATGAGATTTTCAGGATATAAATTACAATTAAAAGAAAAACAAAAAGCAAGAATAATTTATGGAATTTCAGAAAGTCAGTTTAAAAATTATTTTAAATTTGCAGAAAGAAAAAAAGGTATTACTATTGATAATTTAGTTTTATGTTTAGAAAGAAGGTTAGATAATATAGTTTTTAGACTTGGATTTGTAGGATCTCGAACAGCAGGAAAACAATTAATTTCACATAATCATATAATGGTAAATAAAAGAAAAGTAAATATTTCTTCATATTTAGTTAAAGCAGGAGATGTTATTGAAGTTAAAGAAAAGAGTAAAAATATAGTAAGAATACATACTCAATCTAAAATCGAAAAAGAAATTGTTGCTTGGTTACAAATTTCTGCAGATAAATTATCTGGATCTGTTTTAAAAATTCCTAGTAAGGAAGAAATTGTTTTAGATTATAATCCTCAATTAATAGTTGAATTTTATTCGAAGTAAATTTTTCATAAATTATAAATATTGCTTCTTAAATTTAGAAAAGGGGAAAATAATAAGTATGTCTGAATTAAAAAATATTCAATGGAAAAATTTAGAAAGACCTAAAAAATTGGATTATGAAAAAAGTAGTTTAACTAATCAATATGGAAAATTTATTGGAGAACCTTTTGAAAGTGGTTATGGAATAACTATTGGGAATGCATTGAGAAGAATTTTACTTTCTTCATTAGTAGGGGCTGCTGTTACTTCAATTAAGATAGAAGGAGCAACACACGAATTTTGTTCTTTACCATTTGTTGTTGAAGATGTTTCTTATATAATATTAAATATAAAAGAATTATTTTTAAAAATGTATTCTGATGGTCCAGAAACTATTTATCTTGATGTAGAAGGTAAAAAAGAAATTAAAGCAAGTGATATTAAAACAAATGCTAATGTTGAAATATTAAATCCAGATTTGCATATAGCTACTTTAGAAGAAGGTGGAAAATTAAAAATTAAAATGACTGTTGAATTAGGAAGAGGATATGTTCCTATCGAAAAAAAAGAAAATATATCTGTAGAAACAATTCCAATTGATGCTATTTTTACACCTGTTCGTAGAGTAAATTATTGTGTAGAAAATGCAAGAGTAGGACAAAAAATGGATTATGATAAATTAATTATGGAAATTTGGACTAATGGAAGTGTACGACCAGATGATGCTTTGGCTTTTAGTGCAAAAATATTTAAAGATTATATGAATATTTTTATTAATTTTGAAGAAGAAACAGAATTTTTGGAAGAAAATATGAGTGAAGAAGATATGCAGAAAGTAGAAAATTTAAATAAAAAAGTAGATCAATTAGAACTTTCTGTACGTTCTGCTAATTGTTTGAAAAGTTCGAAAATATTTACTATTTTTGAATTAGTGAAAAAAACAGAAGCAGAAATGTTAAAATATAAAAATTTTGGTCGTAGATCATTAGATGAATTAAAGAAAATTTTATTAAAAATGAATCTTTCTTTTGGAATGGAAGTTTCTACTATAAAAAAAGAAGTTTATAAAGAAAAAACAAAAAATGAAAAAATAGAAAAAGAAACTGAACTTTAAATAAAATTTTTTTTAATTATTTGTTTTGATGAAAATTAAAAAGAATTCGTTTCATAAAGTTTTTAATAGATTAGGAGGATTGTTTAATGCGTCATAAAAGACAACAAGGTAAATTAAATAGGACGACATCTCATCGTCAGGCTTTATTAAGAAATTTGTCTAAATCTTTTATCGAATATGGAAAAATTAAAACAACTTCGGCAAAAGCAAAATATTTTAGTAGATTTATAGAAAAATTAATTACTTTATCTAAAAAAGATGATGTTTTTCATAGAAGATTAGTTTTTTCTGAAATAAATAATAGAACTTTAGTGAAAAAAATGTTTACAGAAATAGCTCCTTTATATAAGGAAAGAAATGGTGGTTATACACGAATAATTCATTTAGGATTTCGTGCAGGAGATAATGCTTCTATGTCTTTGATTGAATTAGTTAAAGATGAAGTTTTACAAAAAGATGAAGTTTTACAAAAAAAAATTGAACAGGAGAATAAATAAATGAAAAAAGATATTCATCCTAAATATCAACAAATTACAGTTAAATGTGTTTGTGGAAAAGTTTATAATACTGGATCAACTAAACAAGATCTAAGTATAGAAATTTGTTCAAATTGTCATCCTTTTTTTACTGGAAAACAAAAAATAATTGATAGTTTTGGAAGAGTAGAAAAATTTAAACAAAAATATAGAAAAGTAAAAGAAAAAGAAATACTTTAATTTTATAAAAGGGAATGACAATGATGGATGAATTAAAAGCGTTATTGTTTTCTAAAGGATTATTAGAACTATTACCTACATTATCTTGTAAAATTGCTTTTCAAATTAGTGATATAGTTAAATTAAAAATTTATTTTTCTTCTTTAGTTGTTAAAGATGAAATGATTTTTTTTATGGGAAAAAATGAAGAAGATAATAAAAAATATTTGGGAATAATAGTTACTGCAGACAAAAATTTTTTATTAAATGATTTTACTGAATGTTTTAGATCTGGTCAAATAACTTCTTTAAATGCTTGTTGGAAAATATATTCTTTAAATAATATTAATGCTACTAATTTACGAAAATACCTATCTTTTCTTTCTCCTTGTTTAATCGGCAAAGGAAAATCAATAGGATGTGGAGATAGATTAGGAATATCTACTCCAGGTCATATAATGGCAGTAAATAATACTGATTTTTTTCCTATTTTGGCTCAACAATCAATTAGAGAAATGAAAAGAACAGGTCGTACAGCAGTAGAAGTAATGGACGATGCTATGTGGGGAGTATTTCAACAAGGATTTCGAAAAGGATTTGGTTCAGATGGAGATCATTTGAAAACCATTGATGATATAGATTATTGTCTAAAAGCTGGTTTTACTTTATATACTTTGGATAGTGGTGATTATTTAGATAATGAAGTTGATGAAATAGAATTTTTAGAAATAGAAAAAAAATATTTTAATCTTCCATGGCAATCTTTAAAAATAAAACCTTTAGAATTAGAAAAAAAATATGTAAATAAAACTTTTTCTTTACCAAATGGATATTCTTTATCTTTCAATAAAGAGGATTTTTTAAAAATATCTGTTAGATATGGAAAAGCTCTTGTTCATATTTTATCTGTTTATAATCATTTATGTAGTAAAAAATTGTTATCTGAATTTGAATTTGAAATTTCAGTAGATGAAGTAGATTTTTCTACTACTATTTTAGAACATTTTTTTATAGCAAATGAATTACAACGATTAGGTGTTAAATGGTTAAGTTTAGCACTTCGATTTATAGGAAAATTTGAAAAAGGTGTAGATTATATTGGAGATATAAAATCTTTTGAAAAATCATTAAAAGAACATTTATCTGTTGTAAAATATTTTGGATCTTATAAATTAAGTTTTCATTCGTCTTCTGATAAATTTAGTATTTATCCTTGCATTGGAAGAGAAGTAGAAGATTCTGTACATTTCAAAACCGCTGGTACTACTTATTTAGAGGCATTGAGAACAATATCTATTTTAGAGCCAAATCTTTTTAATGAAATTTTGTTATTTGCTATTAAAAATTATGAAAATGATAGAAAAAGTTATCATGTTTCTGCTGATTTGAATAAAGTAAATTCTGTATCTAAAATTAAAAACAATGAATTAGTAAAATTACTTGATAATTTTGATGTTCGTCAAGTATTGCATGTTACTTTTGGGTCAGTGCTTACTGCTTCAAATGAAAATGGAAATTTTTATTTGAAAAATGAAATGTTAAAAGTTTTAAAAAATAATGAAGAAAAATATTATGAAATTTTATCTTTTCATATTCGTAGACATATAGAAGCATTTAAAAAATGAAAATATTTTATAATAGATTGTAAAATATTTTTTCAGCAAGGTATTTTAATTTTAAGTGTGTCAATTCATTTTTGCGAGAATGAATTAACACAATCTGATAAAAAAAGGGGAAATAATAAAATGAAAAATTATAAAATTGCTGTAATTCCTGGTGATGGTGTAGGCGAAGAAATAATAAAAGAAGGAATAAAAGTTCTTGATACTGTAAGTCAGAAAATGAATTTTAAATTAGATTATATTTATTATGATTTTGGTGGAGAAAGATATTTAAAAACTGGAGAAATATTGCCAGATTCTGCTATTTGTGAATTTAAAAAAGCAGATGCTATGTATTTAGGAGCTGTAGGTCATCCAGAAGTTAAGCCAGGTATTTTAGAACAAGGACTTTTGCTTAAAATTAGATTTGCAATGGATCAATATATAAATCTTCGTCCAGTAAAATTATATCCCAATGTTTATACTCCAATTAAAGATAAAGGTCCCAAAGATATTGATTTTGTAGTAGTTAGAGAAAATACTGAAGGGCTGTATGTAGGAGTAGGAGGATTTTTAAAAAAAGGAACTCCAGATGAAATAGCTTTACAAGAAATGGTTTGCACGAGAAAAGGGGTAGAAAGAGTTATTAGATACGCTTTTGATTTAGCACAAAAAAGAAATAAAGCAAAAAAACTTACTCTTTGTGGCAAAACAAATGTTTTAACTTATGCTTATGATCTTTGGCAAAGAGCTTATAATGAAGTAAGTAAAGAATATTCAGATATTACTGCTGATTATGCTCATGTAGATGCTATTTGTATGTGGTTTGTTAAAAATCCAGAATGGTTTGATACTATTGTAACTTGTAATATGTTTGGAGATATTATTACTGATTTAGGAGCGATGATTCAAGGAGGAATGGGCATTGCTGCTGGTGGAAATATTAATCCATTTGGTGTTTCAATGTTTGAACCAATTCATGGTTCTGCTCCTAAATATAAAGGACAAAATAAAATAAATCCAATTGCTACTATTCTTGCTGGAGCAATGATGTTAGAAACTTTAGGTGAAGAAAAAGCAGCAAAATTAGTAGAAGATGCTGTAATAAAGGTATTGGAAAAAGGGATTATAAAAGATATGGCTGCTGGGAAAATGGGTTTTTCTACAAGTGAAGTAGGAGATTTAATAGCAAAAGAGATTTAAAAATAATAAGTATAAAAATATTAAAGTGAGTAAATTTCATTGAATATAAAATTGAAGGCGAGGCTGAAAAGCTTCGCCTTTACTGCTAAAAAGTAAAATTAGGATATAAAATTTTAGGAGAATTTAAAATGATTATAAATATGCATGCGCATTTAAGAAAAGATGATGTTAAAAAAGATCCTATTAAAGGGTTAGTAATAATTAAAGGGTTATCTATAAGTGAAATGGAAATAGATGAATATGTTAAACATTGTTCAGATTTAGGAATAACAAAAGTATGTATTAGTTGTACTACAAGTTTAAAATCAGGGAAAAATGAGGATGTAAAAGAAGTTTTGTTTAAAAGATATCCTGATTTTTTTATAGGTTTTGGTTATGTAGACATAGATGGAGAAAAGCCAGAAATTGTTAATAAATTATTTGATGAAGGATTTAAAGGGTTAAAATTAATATGCCCTTTAAAAAACTATAATGATAAAGAATATTTTTCTTTTTATGAAAAAGCATCTCAATTAAATATGCCTATACTTTTTCATACTGGATGGGTTTCTCCTATGGGGGATAAAGATATTTCTTGTGATAGAATGCAACCTATATATTTAGATACAATAGCAAGAGCATTTCCTGAATTAATTTTAATTGGTGCACATTTAGGGAATATTAGTTATATGTGGCAGGCAATTGAAATAATTACTAAAGTTCCTAATATTTACTTTGATTTAACAGGAGGGACAATAAGAAACTTGCCTTTTTCTTTTTTGAAAACTTTATTTTCTGTTTCTGCACAACCGAATTTAAGAACAACAGAAGAAATAATAAATAAAAATATTTTTAAAAAAATTATTTATGGTTCTGATAATCCTAAACCAGAGGTATTATTAGAGTTTTATAATAATTTAATGAGATTATTTGATATAGACGAAGAAACAAAAAAATTAGTATTAGGTGGAACAGCAGCAAAAATATTAAATATAAAATAAGACATTCTATGTCAGGAGGATTATAATGAGAAAAAAAATAGTGTGTTTAGGTGGAGGTTCTAATTATTTTATTGATGCGATTAGAGAATTAGTTTTAAATAAAGATTTGAATGATAGTGAAGTTATGATTTATGATATTAATTTAGATAAAGCAAAACTTATGGCTGATTATGGCAAAAAAATATCTGAAATAGCGGGTGTTAAATTAAAAACATTAGCTGCAAGTGATTTATCTAAAGCAGTTGATGGAGCAGATTTTGCTATTTCTTCTATTGGTGGGATTGGAGGAGGCAAACAAGGTTTTCATGATCCTAAAGGTGTTCATATAAAAGATATTTTAACATGTGCTAAATATGGAATTTTCCAAGTTGTTGGGGATACTGGTGGTCCTGCGGCTATGATGACAGCATTTAGAAGTATTCCAATATATATGGAAATTTGCAAAGAAATGGAAAAAAGATGTCCGAATGTTATTTTATTTAATCATTCAAATCCAATGGCTATATTATGTAGAGCAATGAATAAATATACAAAAATAAGGCAAGTTGTAGGGATGTGTCATGGTGTTCAAAAAGGAAAAAGATTTTTATCTGCATTGCTTAATATTCCTGTGGAAGAACTTGATATAGTTTGGGTTGGCACTAATCATTACCATTGGTTCACAGAAATTTATCACAAAGGAAAAAGTGTTTATGATAGAGTTAAAGAACTTATGCCTTTATATCAACCTAAAGAAAATGAAGTTATGTTTAAAAAATTTTGTAGTGTTTATGGGTATCAACTAACATATCCTTCAGATAACCATATTATAGAATTTTATCCATTTCTTACTCAGCTTAAAAATGGAGAATTGCCATATAGACTTAGAGAGGCTCCTCATGGCCCGGAAATTATGGAAGCTTATATTAAACATTGTTTTGCTTTAGAAGATAATGTTAAAAAAGATAATCATCAAATGAGTTTAAAAGAAGAATTAGATAAGGTTTTTAAAGAATTTACAAGTAAAATAGAAGAATTGAAAAATAACAAGGGGTTGGTAATAGATTTAGAAAAAGAAATGGCAACTGGAGAATCTCTTGGAAATTTAATAGCAGATATATCAGTAGGAAGAAGAAATGTTTATATTGTAAATATTCCAAATAAAGGAGCAGTTTCTAATCTTCCTTCTGAAGCAGTATTAGAAATAGAAGGAGTTACTGATTCTCATGGTATTAGAGGCATTCATGCAGGGGAAGCACCTTTAGCATTAAAGGGATTACTTGAAAAAGCAATAGCAATGCAAGAAATAATGGTAGATGCTGGAGTAAAAGGAGACAAAAAACTTGCTCTTCAAGCACTTATGCTTGATGAAATGGCTATTCTTCCAGATAAAGCAGAATCTATGTTAAATGAGTTATTAATAAATTCTAAAAATTTTTTACCACAATTTAACAAATAATTTAATATTTTGGTATTTAATATAAAGTTTTCAATGAAAAACAAAATAATAAAAGCATTGTTTTTATATTTTTTCAAGTAATTTGTTTTTGTAAAATAGAAAAGAAAAATTCAGAGTTTTATTTTTTTATCATTTTTGAGTAATGGATATTTGTTAAAAAAATTGTGTTGAATATTTGAATTTTTTTTCATAATATTTTTAAAATAAAATACTTTTTTTTCTTGACAAAATGAAAGTATAGTAATTAAATAAAAAATTAATTTAACTAAAATTGAAAGACATTTTATGTCAGAGGAGTTTAAAAAAATGGCTTATAAAATTACAGATGAATGTGTTTCTTGTGGGACATGTGTAGATGAATGTCCTAATAACGCTATTATTGAAGAAAACGATATATATATTATAAAACAAGAATTATGCAAAGAAAATAAAGGTGAAAAATGTGGTAAATGTAAAGATATTTGTCCAGTAGAAGCTGTGATAGAAGAATAAATTTCAAAAATTAATTTTCAATTAAGGTTTTTTTTGAAAGTAAAATGTTAAAAACTTGTTTTAAAGATATAGATATAAATAAATTGCCTTGTCATATAGCTATTATTATGGATGGAAATGGTAGATGGGCACAAAGTAAAGGGGTTCATCGTTCTAAAGGACATTTAGAAGGAATAAATTCTACTAGAGAAATCATTAAAACATCTCATAAAATAGGAATTAAAGTTTTAACTTTTTATGCTTTTTCTTTAGAAAATTGGCAAAGGCCTAAATCTGAAGTAACTAAATTAATGTCTTTTTTATCTATTTATTTACAAAAAGAAAAAAAAGAACTTTTGAAAAATAATATAAAACTTCAAGTTTTTGGGAATTTATCGCTTTTGCCTTTAAATTTGCAAAAAGAAATAAATAAAATAGAAAAAGAAACTCAAAAAGCAAAAGGAATGATTTTAAATATAGCTTTAAGTTATAGTTCAAGATGGGAAATCCTTGAAGCAATAAAAAAAATAAGTTGTGATATAAAAAATGGTTTAGTTGATCCAGAAAAATTAACAGAATCAATGTTTTCTAAATATTTATGTACAAGTGGGTTACCAGATCCAGATCTTTTAATTCGTACAAGTGGTGAATTAAGAATAAGTAATTTTTTACTTTGGCAAATTGCTTATACAGAAATTTACATTACTTCTATTTATTGGCCAGATTTTAAAACAGAAGAATTTTATAAAGCTATATTAGAATATCAAAATCGAAAAAGACGATTTGGAAAAATATAATGTTAAAAAGAATTTTATCTACTTTAATTTTTATTCCTATATTTATTTTTTGTCTTCAAAAAGAATTTTTTTTTACTTTAATGATAAGTGTAATTGCTGGTATTTGTTTAATTGAATTTAATAAAATGAGTAAAAATAAATCTCTTTTTAGTGTTCTAAGTACAATATTAGGAATAAGTTTTGTATTTTGTTTTTATTTAGTAAAAATAGATATAGTCCCTTTATTTTTATTTTTAAGTCTTTTTTTATTTTTCATTTTACATTTAAATCAGAAAAGTGATGAAATTAATATTGATTCTTTGTGGAAATCTTTATTAGGAATAATATATATTTCTATGTTGTTAGGATTTATTATAAAAATTAGAATGTTTCCAGATGGGATTAAATATATTTTAATATTATTTATTGGAACATGGGGATTTGATGTAGGTGCTTATTTTTCTGGAGTTTATTTAGGAAAACATAAATTTTTTTCTAATATTAGTCCTAAAAAAACAATTGAAGGTGTAGTTGGTGGAATTGTTTTAAATATGCTACTTCTTTTATTTATGCGATTTTTTTATTCTGATATTTTTTTAAATAATTGCATTTTATTATGTTTAATTTTAAGTATTTCTGGGTTAATGGGAGATATCAGCGAATCAATTATAAAAAGAAATTTTAAAGTTAAAGATTCTGGGAATATTATTCCAGGACATGGTGGAATGTTAGATGTAATAGATAGCTTACTTTTTGCTGCTCCATGTTTATATTATTATCTAAAGTTTTTTTAGAAAAGGATGTAATTTATGAAAAAAGAAAAACCAAAAATCTCTATTATTGTTGGATCAGATTCTGATTTAAAAGTAATGATAGATGCTGTTGAAATATTAGAAATGTTTAAAATTGATTTTGACATTACTATAATTTCTGCTCATAGAGATCAAGAAAAACTTTTTGTGTATCTTGAAACTATAAAAGAAATAGGAGTAGATTTAATTATTGCTGGAGCTGGTGCTGCAGCAGCTTTGCCAGGAGTAATAGCATCTAAAGTAATTTGTCCAGTAATTGGAGTTCCTATCAAAGGATCTTTTTTAGATGGATTAGATGCTTTATTATCAATTGTTCAAATGCCTCATGGAATTCCAGTTGCTACTGTTGGTGTAAATGGAGCAAAAAACGCAGCTTTATTAGCTATAGAAATTTTAGCACTTCGTTATCCAAAATTTTCTTTAAAAATAGAAAAATACCGCAAAAATATGGAACAAGAAATAAAAGAAAAAAGAGAGAAATTATCACGATTAGGAATTAAAAAATATATAGAACTTCAAAAATAAAAAATGAAATTTTATTTTATTCTTTTTTTCTTATTTTTTTTTGTTTCAAATTCAACTGCAAATTTTTATCCTATAATTTCTGATCAAGAAGATTTACAAAATGCTTTATTTAATAATGAAATTTCTCAAGAAACCTATCAAAAATTATTTTATTTTTTAATCAACAAAATAGATATTAATAGTGATGATATTTGGAATCTTATAAATATACCAGATGTATTTATACAAGATATAGAAAAAATTTATGAATATCGATTAAAAAATAGAAATTTCACAAAAAAAGAAGAAATAAAAAATATTCCTGATTTTAAAATAGAAGTTTATCAAAGAATAGATGCTTTCATAAATGTATTTCCAATAATATCAAATGCTTTTAAAACTAATATTAAGGTTGAATATGAAAAAGATTTTTTTAAAAATATTGCATTATTTAAAGGAAAAACATATATTCTTTTTGATAAACATTTAAAAGCATTTTTTTCTATTTTAAACGAAAAAGAAAAAATTCGTTATTTTCAAATAAAAGATGTTTCATATATTAAAAAAATAACATTAGGACAAACTTATGTAAGTTTTGGAGAAAATTTAGTTTTTGGATCACAAATTGATGGACTTTATAATAAATTGAATTTTGGTTTTTTTTCTCCTTCTTTTATTTATTCTCAAGATGAATTAAAAGTTTTGAATTTAAATTTTGAATTTAAAAAAAATAATTTTGGCTTTACTTATTTAGATAGCAAAAATTCTTTTCAAATTGGAGGATTTTATAACAAATTTTGGTTTGGAGATAGTTTATTTTTTTCTGAATTTGCAGGTACAAAAAAACAAAATATAAGTTTTATTATTGGATTAGATATTGATAGAGAAAAATTTCATTTACTTCATTTTTATAGAAATTATAAAAATTTTGTAAATCCTTTTAGTAATGCTTTTACATCAGATGATAATCAAAATGAAGAAGGAATATATATTGATTTAATTTATTATTTTAATTCAAAAATTACTTTAAATACTTCATTTAATTGTTGGCAACATTTTTCAAAATTTATTTCTCATGAATTAAAATCATCTTTTTTAACTAAAATAACGCCTAAAATCGCATTTGAAATAAAAACAAAATTAAAAAATGTAAAAGAAATACAAACAAATATTTTTTATGGAAATTTAATTTATACGCCTTTTTCTAATTTAAAAATTATTGGTAGTTTAAAAAAAGAATTAGCAGAAAAATTATTTACTTTAAAAACAAATTATAAAATAAAAAATTGGGAAATTAAATTATTTACTCAAAATAAACAAGATGAAAAATTTAGATGGGGTGAATTAAAAGAAAAATATTATATAGAAATAATTTTTAATTTTTCAAATTATTCTTTAGGTGGATATTTTAATCAAACTTTTTATAATAAAAGAAGTTCTTGTGAAAATGTAAAAATTTGGATAGAATATAATTGGTAAAAATTATGATTTTTAAAATGGTTGATGACTATAATCAAAACAAAAGGCTTAAAAAATTAAACTACCTGTCTGCGTGCTACGCACAGGCAGGCAAAACACCATTTCAATATTTAAAAGGAAAAAAGGATATTATTATACAATTTATTGTTATCTAACAGGTAATTTTTCAAACGGAGAAGAGAAAATGAGTGAGCAAATTAAGGCATTTATATGGTCAATTTTTATTCATATACTTATTATCATTGGTGTTAGTCATTTTATATTTGCGAGTAATAAAGTTATTTTCATTGATTTTATTATTGAAAAAAATTCATGCCTAGATAGGCAATCAGAAGTCATAATAAGAAAGAGGCAAGAAAAGATAATCAAGAAAAAGACAGTACACTTGGAAAAAAAAGGAGAAGAAAAGCAGAAACTATTTCAAACCTCGCTTGTAACACCATTAGTATTTGATGAGCAGGTAGTTATTGAATCACCAAAGATTGAAAATGAACCAAGTCACACAACAGAGTCCTCTGAAATACAAAATAACTCAGAAAACTCTGTTACAAAGGCTGATACTGGTTCCATAGAGCAGGAAAGAATAAAATATTTTAAGGAGCATTTTGCATATATAAAGGATATAATAATGAAAAACCTTTCCTATCCATTAGTGGCAAGAAGGATGGGGTTGATAGGAAGGGTTGTTGTATCTTTTGTTATTTTTGAAAATGGCTCTGTAGAAGATATAAGGATAAAACAAGGATCAGGGTTTGATATACTTGATAAGAAAGCTGTAGAGACCATAAAGAAGGTGGCACCATTTCCAAAACCACCTATGAAGGCAGAAATAATTTTGCCAATAGTTTATGAACTTAATTAATAGTTGATGGGAGTAATTGATAACTTATATTTATTTTTGATTGCAAATTGGTATTAGATGAGTTTTGGAGTATTTTATATAAAAATTCCGGAATATAAACTAAAAAAAAATGGCTATGGAATATCATCAGAAGCACATTTTTAGGAAATTCAAAAAAGACTTGACAAAGGGAATGGGAAGCAATAAAATAAAACAAAAATAAATATGGCAAAAAAGAAAAAATGGGTGACAGAAAAATCAGTTTCAGAAAATGATTTTATAAATAGAAAAACCACATTTTAAAGATAGAACAAATTAATTTACATGTATTTTACATACATCATTAACTTATTGTTAATTAACACATAATTATTTAAAGGAGTACATTTTTTAAGTATAAATAAAGTGAAAAGAAAAATAATTATTTTATGTTTATTTATAAGTTTTTTCTTTCAAAAATTAGAAGCAAAAAATATTCTTTCTTTTTTTTTAGAATTTGGAGGAAAAGGAACTACTTCAGGAAAATTTGGAAAGGAGTTATATTTTGCTTTTGATAAAGAAAATTCTATTTATATTGTTGATACTCAAAATACTCGTATTCAGCAATTTTCAGAATATGGAAAATTTCTTACAGAAATTAAATTAGAACAATTCAACTTTCCTAAAAAAATTGCTATTGATAAAAAAGGAAATATTTATGTTTCTGATTATCAATATTTTTTAACAAAAGATCATAAAACTGCAGTATATAATTATAATATTTGTATTCATAAAATCTCTTCACAAGGCAAATTAATAAAAACCATTTTTTTAAAGCCCTTTTCATCTTCTTTTGATTTAAAAGAAGCAAAAATTGTTTTAGATGCGTCTAAAGATTTTTCATTGTCTGTAGAAAATGATTATAAAAGAGAAATATATTTTTGTGTTTTTGGAGATGAAAATTTATATGTTTGGGATACAGAAAAAATATATTTAATTGATGGGAATGGAAATGTTAAACAATTTTTTTCATCTCCTTATAAAAAAATAACATCTATGGTAGCAGATGATGAAGGAAATATTTATTTTTGTGTTCCTGAACAACATCAAATATTCAAATTATCTTCAACAGGAAAAGAAATTTTTTGTTTTGGAAAAAAAGGATATAGAAATTCTGATTTTTTTCATCCTTTTTATATGAGTATTTTGGCTGATAATAAAATTGCTGTAATAGATAAAGCAGAATATATAAAAGAATATGACTCTTATCTTTCTGTGAAAAAAGATGATCCTTATTTTGAAAAAGAAGACGAAATTAAAAAATATAAAGTTCTTATGAGAAGAATTCAAATATTTGATTTTCAGGGAAAATATCAAGAAAAAAATCTTTATAAAATTAATTTAGCAGAACAATATACAAAAAGTTTAATTTTTAAATCTATTGATATAAAAAAAAATGTTTATTTATTAGATACAGAAAATTTAAAAATAAAAAAATATGTTTATAAAGAAAAGAAAAAAATTAAAGGAATTAATGAAGGATTAAAAGACATAGATAAATGTATTAAATTTTTTTGTGTGAAGGAAAAAATAGAAAAAAAAATAGATAATTGGTATGATGATGATGATAAATATGATTGGGAATTAAATGATGTAGTAATAGATAAAATAGGAATAAGTTTTAAAAGTAATTATATTTTTACAGAAAATGTTAATTTAATTAATGAAACTAAATTTATTTATTTGAATTTTCGTGGGCTTGTAATAAATCATTCTGATCAAGAAATTTATTTCAGGTATAATTATGATGCTTTTGAAAAAGTTGATTATATTGTAATGTTGGAAAAATTAGGAATAAGTATTGCTATAGATCAAAATCCTTATAAAAAAAAATATATGTTTTTTGAAATTTTATTTGGTGGTAGTTGTGAAAATATGTATATTACTGGGTTAGAAAATAAAGTTTTTTTAAATTCTTATAATGGAAGTTTTTTTTTATGGAACTGAAATTGATTATGATTTAACTGATAAATTTGCTTTATTTTTGAAAATAACACAAGGAATGCCTAATATTTCTAATTATTTTTATATTAATGAAACTGGTGATTTAACAAATAAAAGTTGGTTTAAACAAGAATCAAAAAAAATTGTTTTGGGCTTAAAAGCAGTTTTTTAATTTTTAATTTTAACAAATAATTATAAAATGGAGTAAAAATAAAAATGAAAAAAATGTTAGTTTATATTTTTTTTATTCTATTAGTATTGATTTCTTATTCCTTAGGATTATCTTCTATTGAATTTTTAGGAGAATTTGGAGGGAAAGGAACTATTGCAGGAAAATTTGGTGATGAAATTTATTTGGCGTTTAATTGTGCAGGAGATATTATTTTTTCAGATACGCAAAATGCAAAAATTCAAATTTGGAATGAACAAGGTGTTTTTATGAAAGAAATTGTTTCTTCTGATCAAGTAACTTTACATTCTCCTAAAAATATTGCTGTAGATAAAGATGGAAATATTTATGTAATTGATTGGAATTCTTATTTTGTTCCAGTAACAACAAATCCTAAAATATACGAATATGTCCCTTGTATTCATATTTTTACTATTCAAGGAAAATTTATTCGCACAATTATTTTAGAAGAAATAACAATTAAAAAATCTGGTTTACAGTCAGCATCAATAATTGTTGATAATGATGGAGAATATGCTTTATCAATTAAAAAAAATCATACTCGAGAACTTAAAATAGCTGTTGATTTAGAAAAAAATATTTATGTATTAGATATAGAAGCAAATTCTATATCTAAATATAAATTTAATGGAGAAAAAAAAATAACTTTTGGTAAATATGGAGATGGAAATGGAGAATTAGATTCACCTAAAGATATTGTTGTAGACATAGAGGGGAATGTTTATATTGCAGATAAAAATAATCATAGAATAGTAAAATTTAATTCTAATGGAGAATATTTACTTTCTTTTGGTAAAAATGGATTAGCAGGATCAGAATTTAAAAATCCTTATTATCTTAGCATATCTTTAAATAATGAAATTTTGGTAAAAGATATGTCACAATATCAAAAAAAATTTGAAAATCATCCTTTTTCTGATGAAAAAGGAATTAATTTTTTAGAAGGGGAGTTATTTAGATTTTTTGAACCAAATGTTTATGAAATAAAAAATTTAAAAACAAGACTTCAAACTTTAGAAAAAAAACAAGAGAAAGAAGAAAAAAAAGTAGATGAAATTCAAGAAATAGCACCAGAAAAATATACTAAAATTATTGAAAGAATTCAAGTTTTTTCTTTAAATGGAAAAATAGAAAATAAAATTATTTATACAATTGATAAAAATGATCCAAATTTGCATAATTTAGATTTTTTAGGGATAGATGGTTTTAATCAAAAACTTTATTTAATGAATAAAGATAAAAATTCAATTAGACAATATAAATTAAATGGATCTTCTTTTAATTTAGAAAATGTAGATACTGGAATAATAACAAAAGTAGAACAAAGTAAAGATGTTTTAAAAGAAGATTCTGTAGATTTAGATGAAGATATTGATTATTGTGGAAATCAAAAAACAAATAATGTGAAAAGTGTTATTTCTTTAAATTATCAATTTTCAGAAAGATGGAATTTGTTATCACAAGGAAAAGGTATTTATTCAGAAAGTTTATTTCAAGATTTTAATCAATCAAAGCCTATTTATGATTATGAAAGAAAAAATAAAGCAACAGATTTGGTCGGAAATATGGTTTTGAAATATATTTCTAATCCTAATATTTACAAATATACTGAGGCAAAAATATATTTAAAAACATTAAAAGGTGAGACAGATTATCAAGGAAAAGCTTTGCATTCAGAATTAAGTAAAAAACGAATTTCTAATATTGGAGAAGCACAAGGAATGCTTTGTGGCGTAGATATAGATTTAACTCCTAATTCTAACCTTGTTTTGGAATATGTAGATATGAAACCAAATGATTTAAGTAGAAATTTTAAAATGACTTCTTGGGATGTAGGAGGAGAAAATTATTACGGGAGATCAAGTCTTTATGATAGTTATCAAAAAATAGGAGTAGAATTTAAAATTAAATGGTAAAATAATAAAAAAATCATTAAATTAAGAAAAAAAATAAAATAAAGCAAAAATTATTTTGATTAGTTTAAATAATTAATTATTCTTGACAATATTGTTTTTTTGAATTATTTTTAACAAAAATATGTTATTTTTTATATAAAGAGGAGGGGAATATTTATGATTGAAGTAAAAAATTTAACTAAACGATATAATAAATTTTCAGCAGTGAAAAATATTTCTTTTAAAATTGCAAAAGGAGAAATAGTTGGTTTTTTAGGGCCTAATGGAGCAGGAAAAACTACAACTATGAAAATTATTTCATGTTTTATGCCTTGTACTGAAGGAGAAGTGGTAATAGATGGATTAAATATATCAGAAGATTCTTTTGAAATAAGGAAAAAAATTGGATATTTACCAGAAAATATTCCTCTTTATCCAGAAATAAGTATTCAAGATTATCTGAAATTTATAGGAAAAATAAAAGGTGTAGATAATAAAAAAATAAATTCTCGAATAGAAGAAGTAATGTCTATATGTGGAATAATAGATGTAAGAAAAAAACTTTGTGGACGTCTTTCAAAAGGATATAAACAAAGAGTTGGTTTTGCTCAAGCAATTATACATAATCCACCAATTTTAATTTTAGATGAACCAACCATTGGACTTGATCCCAAACAAATCATAGAAATGAGAAATCTTATAAAATCATTAGCAGGCACTCATACAATTATTTTAAGTACTCATATTCTTCCAGAAGTAAGTATGACTTGTGATAGAGTAATTATTATAAATGAGGGCTCTATTGCTGCTATTGATACACCAGAAAATTTAACTTCACAATTAAATATATCTTCTCAAATTTTTATTCAAATTAAAGGAGATGAAGATAAAGTTAAAGAAATTTTTAAAACAATACCAGAAATATCTATGGTAGAATTAAAAGATAAATCTAATGAAAAATTAAGTTTTATTATTGATTGTGTTAAAGGTGTAGATATTAGAGATAAAATTGTAAAAAAATTAGTAGAGGAGAATATTTCTATTTTTGAAATAAAATATATGGATGTGAGTTTAGAAGAGATATTTTTAAAAATTATTATGCAGGAGGCGGTTTAAATGAAAAATATTTTAAATATAATGATGAAAGATCTTAAAATTTATTTTGTAAGTCCAATAGCATATACAATTCTTACAATGTTTTTACTAATTTCTGGATATTTTTTTGTTCTTATTTTATTTCATAGTCAAGAATGCAGTATGAATTATGTATTTGGAAATATGACTTTTACGCTTTTGTTTATTATTCCTATATTAACAATGCGTCTTTTTTCAGAAGAAAAAAAAACTGGAACAATTGAAATATTGATGACTTCTTCAATTAAAGAATTTGAATTAGTTATGGGAAAATTATTAGCTTGTTTTATTTTATTTATGGTAATGATTCTTTTAACATTTCTTTATCCTATTTGGCTTTTAATTATAGGAGAACCAGATAAAGGACCTTTAATTACTGGTTATATAGGAATTCTTTTTTTAGGACTTTCATTTATTTCAGTTGGAATTTTTTGTTCATCTCTTACTAAAAATCAAATTGTTTCAGCAATATTATCTTTTGGAATACTTTTATTTATTTGGATTTTAGGTTGGGTAGCTGATGAAAGTAAAAGTCAAATTACGAAGAATGTTTTTCAATATATTTGTCTACTTGAACATTTTGATGATTTTCAAAAAGGAGTTATTGATACTAAAGATGTAGTTTATTATTTAACTTTTTCTGGTTTTTTTGTATATCTTACTACTAAAACAGTTGAACTAAAAAAATGGAGATAAGAAAAATGAAAAAAAATATATTCTTTGCAATAGGAATATTAGGAATTTTACTAATATTAATTTCAATAATTTTTTTAAATAAATTTTCTCAACAACATTTATTATCAAAAATTATTTTTATTAGTGGGATTTTGTTAATTGTAGTATTTGGAATTTTTAAAAGAAAATTATTTAAAATTTTTT
>JBDRGX010000093.1:0-11285 GCA_043817485.1 bacterium | reverse complement strand
CTGAATATTAAAATCATTTATTTTGTCTAAAAGGAATTTCTGCTCGTCATCTATTTCTATTTTAGATAATTCTGCTAATCTTACAAGATTATGAATTTTTGGAGGCATATTATTATCATTTCTATCGACGAATACCGCCTTCAAAATTTTTTCTAATGCTAAATGTCCCACAAATAAACACCAATCATATCTTTTTGAATCAAATATACCTTCAGCAGCTTCAATATCGTGTCGAGCACTTTCGCGCCAATAATTGATATGTTCTTCTTTTATCATCTCTCTCGCCCCTATTATCACTTTAAGTATTTTTTAAAAGTTTGCAATTGTATATCTTTCACTCTTTTTTTGTTTCGAATTTCGATATTCGTATTTACCAATATTTCGTTCCTATGGAACGAATTGAAATGTTTATAATTTTGGATTAAAAATATGATATTTGTTTTTCGAAATTTTTTTTATGTATTTTTTTGTTTTGAACATTCGAATTTATTTTAAATTGAAAATTTTTTTCAAATTTTGGTTATTGAAATTTGTTTCGGATTTCGGATTTTCTTTGATGTATTTTAGTATTATATGTTAACTTGTAAATGAGTTATTGTTGCTATCAATTGCAGCCATTAAAGCTAAAATATAACCATAATAACCAAACCCAGCAATAGTTCCCCTTGCAATGTCAGAAATAAATGATATTTGTCTAAAATCTTCTCTTTTATAAATATTAGAAAGATGAACTTCAATTGTAGAAATACCTGTTCCTAAAATTGCATCTCTAATAGCTATGCTTGTATGCGTATAAGCACCTGGATTTATAATTAAGGTATTTGCCCAATCAATATGTTTATGAATAAAATCTATTATTTCTCCTTCACAATTTGATTGAAAAATTTTTAAATTTACTTCATATTTTTTTGCTTCATTTTGCAATATTTCATTTATTTCTTCCAAAGTTTTATTTCCATAAATATTTTTTTCTCTTGTTCCTAAAAGATTTAAATTTGGCCCATGAATTATTAAAATATTCATATTTTTCTCACATTTTAAAAGTTTTCAATTGAATTTGTTTCGTGCTTCGATATTCGTATTTTTAATATTAAAACCTATTCTAATATAAATTCTTCATTTCCGATTTCAAAATTAATAGATATATTTTTCCACAAAACTTCAGACACTAAATTATTTTCATTTATAATTATTGTATTTATCATTTTCACGGGAACCCAAACATTTTTAAAGTATTTATATTCCATTTTTATAACAGATATTTTTTTTTCATTTTTATCAAAAATTTCTATTCCTTCTACTGTTCCATTTTCTGCATTAATTATCATTTCTGTTCTCATTTCCTCTGTATTTTGCTTAAATTTACTTTCTAATACATATTTTTTTTCTGGAATAATAGTTTTTTTCAAAACAATTTCTTTTCCATCTATCATTTTTTTGATATTTTTATCAAAATCAAAAATTTCAGTTTCAGAACCTTTAGGCATTTCTTGTTTTATTATTTTTCCATCCATGGGATTTTTCATATACATTATATTTCCATTATATACAATTGTTTGTTTCATTGGCTTTAGCATTTCCATTTTTATTTTATCTGGTTTTTTAGACAAGTAATTAACTTCTTGCACCATTGTTGCATTTTTTTTATTCTCATATCTTGTGCTAATTATCATTTTTGCTTTCATTGTATTTATTTTGTTACTATTTTCTTCAACTTTTTTTAAAATCTTTTCTATTTCTTCTCCAAAAGAAAATCCAATCATTAAAAATCCAATTATTCCTATTAATTTTATTTTTTTTAACATTTTTTATGTTTCTCCTAATTTTTATTTATATTTTTAAGTAACTTTTTTTATCGTATATGATTATTGTTTTACATTTGTCAAGATTTTTTAAAAAAATGTTTGGTTTATGACCCCACATGGTAATCATTCTTTAATAATAGGTATTAAAGGATATTATTTTAAATTGCATTTATGATACCTTTTATAAAAGATTATCCTTTAACAAAAAATTAACATTTTTATTTAGTAATCACATATTTTAAAAAAATTCTTGACTTTATGACCATTTTTAGTTAAATTGTAACTCATATTTTAAAAAAATTCAAATATTAGTTTAAATAATGTAGGAGTTATTTATGCAATCTAAATTAAATGTATCTCTATTAGAAATGACACAAAATGCAAATTCACTTATATATGTTGCTTGTAGACAATGTTATTCTGCTAAATTTGCTGGTGATATTTTTGAAGATAATACAAAATCTATAGAAGAGCAAAAAAAATTTGTTGAAAAAATTGTTGCTTCTGGTCATGAAAGTCCTTTAGAACATGTGAAATTTACTTTTGCCATAGAAGGAGTATCTAGGGCTCTTACTCATCAATTAGTAAGACATAGAATTGCTTCTTATTCTCAACAAAGCCAAAGATATGTAAAAGAAGAAAAATTTGCTTATATTATACCTCCTTCAATAGAAGAAGATGAAGTGTTAAAAAATGAATTTATAAACATAATGGAGCAAATTCAAAAAAGTTATAATAAAATTATAGCAAGATTTAAAGAAAAAAATAGAATTGGCGAAAAAGCAAATGAAGAAGCAAGGTTTGTATTACCTCAAGCAGTAGAAACAAAAATAGTAGTAACAATGAATTGTCGAGAACTTATAAATTTTTTCAAACAAAGATGTTGTTTGCGAGCACAATGGGAAATTAGAAATTTAGCAAATCAAATGTTGAAAATATGTCAAGAACAACTTTCAAGTATATTTTCTAATGCAGGAGCAAAATGTGAAAGTTTAGGATATTGTCCAGAATCTAAAGAATTTACTTGTGGCAAATATCCTTTAAAAGAAGAAATCATAAAAATAAAGTAAAAATATGTTGCAAATAAATCATACTTTAATAGAAATAATACAAGGCGATATCATTTTACAAGAACTGGATGCTATTGTAAATTCAGCTAATAATAAACTTGTTATGGGTGGTGGGCTTGCTTTGAAAATTAGAAATAAAGCTGGATTTAAAGTTCAGGAAGAAGCAAATAAATTAGCACCTATTAAAATTGGAGAAGCAGTAATAACAAGTGGAGGAAAATTAAAAGCTAAATATATTATTCATGCTGCTACTATGGGAATGGATTTTATTACTAATGAAAATATCATTAGAGAATCTACAAAAAATAGTTTTAAAGTAGTAAAAGAAAATAATATTACCTCTATTGCTTTTCCAGCATTAGGTTGTGGAGTAGGAAAGTTTTCAAAAGAACAAACTGCTAAAATTTTAATTGAAGAAGCCATCTTTTTTTGTCAAAATTCTGATTTTTTAAAAAAAATAGTTTATGTTTTGTATGATGAAAAATCTTATAAAATATTTCAAAATGTAATTGTAGAACATTTAAAAACTATTCAAAACAAAATTTTTAAATATCCTTTGCCTACTGTTGATGCTATTATTAAAAAAGATGATAAAATTATTCTTATTGAAAGAAAAAATCCTCCTTTTGGTTGGGCATTACCAGGTGGTTTTGTAGAATATGGAGAAAGTTTAGAACAAGCAATTATAAGAGAAGTTAAAGAAGAAACTAATTTAGAAATTGAAACATTAGAACAATTTCATACTTATTCTGCTCCTAATAGAGATCCAAGATTCCATACTATTACTACTGTTTTTATAGTTTCCTGTAAAGGGAAAATAAAAGCTCAATCTGATGCTCAAAAAGTAAATGAATTTAATTTTAATGAATTACCTGAAAATATGGCTTTTGATCATAAGAAAGTTATTAATGATTGGATGAAAAGTGGAACAATTTCAAAATCGTAAAAATAAAGGTAAGTATGGAGAAAATATTGCTGTTAATTTTCTTGAAAAAAATGGCTATATTATTTTAGAAAAAAATTTTCGTTTTTCTCGTTATGGAGAAATTGATATTATTGCTTTAGATAAAGAAACTATAGTTTTTGTAGAAGTTAAGTTTCGTACTTCAAATAAATATGGAATGCCTATGGAAGCAATTACTATTCGTAAAAAAAATCATCTTGTCAAATCAGCTATTTTTTATTTACAAGAAAAAAAATGTTTTGGTAAGTCCTGTAGATTTGATGTGATAAGCATAGAAAATGATAAAATTGATTTATATAAAAATGCTTTTTTAACTGAAAGTCTTTACTAAATTTTGATATAATTCTTTCATTTTTTTCATATGTAATTTATAATCAAATTGTTTTACTATTTCAAAACTTCTTTCTGCAAATATTTTTCTTTGATTGAAATTTTTTAGTAAAATTAAAATAGCTGTTTCTAATTTTTTAACATCTCTTGAAGGTACAATTAATCCATTCCAATCATTTTTTATCCAATCACAATTAGCAGGTAAATCACTTGCAATTATAGGTATTTTACATGCCATACTTTCTAATAAAGAAGAAGAAGTAGCATCTGTTGAGGGAATGGTAATAGCAATATCAGAAATATTAAGATAATGAGCCATTTTGTTATGTGGAACTAATCCTACAAATTTTACAAATTTTTCTATATTTAGTTTTTTTACTTGTTTTTGAATACTTTCAAAAAATTTACCATTATGCAAAAATAAAAATATAGTTTTAGGAAAATTTGCAATAATATAAGGAATAGATTTTACAATAATATCAAGATTATAATACTCTTTTTCAAAAGATCTTAAACTCGTAACAACTAAAAAATCTTCTGGAATATTTAATTGTTTTTTTAAATCGGAAATACATCTGGGGTTAAAAAGATTAAGATCAATTCCCGTAAGAATGAATTCTATGAAATTTTTTTTATTCAACAAATTTTCTACAGAAGAAACAACACATTTGGCATCTGCAGTAATTAAATCAGCTTTTTTTAATCCATAGATAATAAATTTTTTTTCTAAAAAATTTCTTATTTTAAATAAAGCAATTTCATCATTCCATAAAGTAATTACTAAAGGATGAAAAAAAGATAAAGCACCAAGATAGCCATAAATAGAATCAAAAGCATGAAGAATATCTGGTTTGCTTTGAAGAAGAATTTTTTTTATTTTCCAAATACGGAAAAATGTTTTTAAAAAAGGAATAGGAGGAACTTTTAAAGAATGAAATGGAATTCCTTTAATTTGAGGATTATGTTCACCTATAAGTTCTACATTATAACCAGCATTATAAAAATAATGAACCCAAGTAGTATTATGACGATTTCTTAAAAAATCACCTATAAAACAAATTTTCATGTTTTACAAAATCCTTTAATAAGATTTTTATATTTTTTTTTACTTTTTTACTTGAATATTGTAACTATTATTTGAATATAGTGCAAGAAAAAATTAGTCAAAAAAAAAGGATTATAGTTTGAATTTAATAAATTTTGTATGGAATAAATCAGTTAATTTTTTGTTGAGTGGAGTGAGCATATTCCATAATTGCTTGTACATTTTCATATTTACTTTCTGGAGGGATTTCACATCCAGGGCCGATTATGTATTTATCACCTACGATTTGATGACATTCAAATAATCCATTATATACATCTTTTGCTGTGCTTTCAAGAAAATATTTCACAGGGTTGATATTGCCAAGAATAGCAATATTGGGATTTAAAATATCTTTAGTAAGATGGAGATTGGTTAAAAAATCAATATCGATCATATCAATATTAAGACTATTTATGTCTTTAAGAAGATGGTTGATATTTCCGCAGATGTGTAATCTAACAAAACAACCCATTTCGTGAATAGCATCAATTATTCGTTTTTCATATGGCAAAATGTACTCATGGTATGTATCAGCACTGACTAAAGAAGCTGCGGCATCGCCAATACCGATAATGTCAACACCTGCATTTATTTGGGCTTTTGCAAAATTGATTTCCATTTCTGTTACAAATTCAAACAAGTCAATAACAAATTTTGGGTCATCAATAAAATCCATCATAATTTCAAATCCACGTAAATCAGATCCTTCTGACATTGGTCCTTCAATCCATCCAAGAATAGGAATTTCATTGCCAACCTTTTCTCGAAAAAGTTTAGCACCTTTTACTCTATCGTACATTTGTCCTTTGCTTAACGGATTAGGTTGTTTTAACCCAAGTAATTTATTTTTGTCTTTTAGTAAAGAATTATCTGGGTTTGAAGTCGGTGGTTGATTTTCAAACCATTTTATGTCAGCTCCACAATCTACAGCTTCTCTGCAAGGGTCAGAACATAATGACATAATATCAAATCCAAATTTTTCATATAATTTGAGTTGTGCTTCAACTAATACACGGTAATCAGTTACATAATCATAATATTTTACGCCTGCTAATTGTGCTGCAAAAGTCATACAAAGTGGCTGTGCAGGTAATCTGTCTACTGGTTTTCCTGAAAATAAATTTATCATGCGTTCATAAGAATTCATAATGACCCTTCAATTATTCATCATCATATATATAAATACATTTATATTTATGATTTTGACTTACTAAACTGTTACATTCAATTTTTTAAATAGAAATGGGTATTTTATGCAGACACATTTTTGAATTATAATAGGCAGTAGATAAATTAACTTGGCTCCCCGGGCTGGATTCGAACCAGCAACCAAGTGGTTAACAGCCACCTACTCTGCCATTGAGCTACCGGGGAATAAAGTTTGAAAAGTTTGAATTATATGAAAATATTTTTATAAGTCAAGATTTTTTTGTAAATTTTATTTTATTCCTAAATTTTTTCTTTCCTCTTTTGTTGTTTCAAAAATTTCTTTAAGTATATTTGCTTCTATGTCTGTTAATACAACTTTTCTTCTTGCCATAATTTTTTTAGCATTACTAATTGCTTTTTCTGTATTATGAACTACAAAAGAAGTTCCATCTCCCCATGAAAAAGAAGGAACAAATTTAGGTAATACTTCTTTGCCGCCAAATAAATTACTTGCTACTCCAAAAGTAGAGCCAGTATTAATTAAAGTACCAATTCCAGTTTTAGTATGATCTCCAATAAAACAACCTAATTTGATTTCGCCTGTATTTATTAATTCTCCATTTACATATATTTTAATTTCACCATAATTATTTTTTAAATCACTATTAGTAGTCATGGCTCCTAAATTTACCCATTCACCTAAATAAGCATGTCCTAAAAATCCATCATGATGTTTATTTGAATAACCAAGAATAATAGATTCTTCAAGTTCTCCTGCTATTTTACATACTGGACCAATACTATTTCCACTTCTAAGTTTTGCACCATCAATAACAGTTTTTTTACCGATATAACAAGGTCCATCAATTATAGAAGGTGGACGAATACAAGCATCTTCATCCAAATAAACTGGTCCACTTGTAAGATTGATTACAACACCTGCTTCAATTCTACTATTTTTTGCTGTATAAAGATTTTTTTTATCTCCATATATTGTTGCTAAAGGATCTATAAATCCTTCTATTTTTCCTTTTCCAATCAAAAACTCATAATCTTTTTGAAGCATTTCGCTGTTATATTTAATTGTATCCCAAATATAATTTATCAAATTCACTTTTATTTCTTTTACTTTTATAATTTGTTTTAATTTTTCTACTAATTCTGTGTTTAAAGGTATTTTCCATAAATTCTTTATTTTTTTTAATAATTCACTTGATGCTCGAATATATACAACTTCTTCTTGACATATTCCAATTTCATCTGGTCCAATAATATTAACATTATTAACAAATTCTTGATCTATTAATATTTTTCCATTAAGAAATAAACAACCATTATTTTCAAGTTCTTTTAAATCATTGTAAGATATTGCTTTATTTTTTTGTTTTTGTAAAGATACCAAATTTTCTCTACATTGAATATGAAAAGAAGCAGTAGAATAATATTTTTTAATTCTTTCTTCCAAAGTCAAAATACCACATTTTAAATCAAAAACAGGTCGACAATAAACTAATGGAAATAATTGACTAAATTTATCATCTTCAAAAATACAAATATTTTTTTCCATTTAATAAAAATCTCCTTTTTTAAATTACCATCCAGAAATAGTTCTATTTACTATTTTTTGTGATAATTGATTAATAGATTCTTTAATTGCTTCTTCTTCAGTAGAAATCATTTGAAAATATGTTGTGTCTTTTTGTAAAGAAGAATAAATTGCTTTTCCTTCTATATTTTTTTCTTCCCAAAATATTTTATCTTTTACTAAATCTCTAAATTTAACATTTGCTAAAATTGTTATTCTATATTCTTTTACTTGATTTTCTGTAAAAGAAATTTCTTCTTTTAAATAACTAATAATTTCTCCTTCTAACACACCATCTGCTTTTTTTTCTTCAGCAATTTTTAATTGAGGATTATAGGTAAAATTTTTAATGACAGATTCCGTTAATAAATTATCCAAATTATATTGAGTAGTTTTATTTTGAAAAGTATTTATGCAAATTGTTTTTATATGAGAAGGAAGAACAGAATGAAAAACATATCCACAATTTATAGAAAGAGAACTCAAAATTAAACACATTATAATTAATTTATTCAATTTTTTTTGCCTTTATTTTTTAACCAAAAATTTGCATTTTATTTTGAAATATTATTGATTTTGCAATTTTATAATTTAAAAACAAAAAATGTCAAATATATTTTTATATACTTTTTTTGATATATGCAAAAATATTTACAGAATACGATTACATATATATTTATAAATTTTTTTAAAAAATTTTCTTGCCAAAAATATTTTTAAAGATATAAAATTAAATTTTACAATCAATGTTTAATTATTGGAGGTACAATGAAAGTAAAGCGAGTTTTGATTAGTGTATCTGATAAAACTGATATTATAAATTTTGCTAAAGAATTACACAATTTAGGCATAGAAATTTTTTCTACTGGAGGAAGTGCTAAAGTAATAAAAGAACTAGAAATTCCAGTAAAAGATGTTTCTGATTATACTGGTTTTCCAGAAATGTTAGATGGAAGAGTAAAAACACTTCATCCTAAAATTCATGGAGGAATTTTAGCTATAAGAAATTCTCAAAAACATATGGAAGAAGTTAGTAATTATAATATTGATTTAATTGATTTAGTCGTAGTAAATTTATATCCTTTTGAACAAACAATTAAAAAAGAAAATGTATCATTGGATGAAGTAATAGAAAATATTGATATTGGAGGCACTACTTTAATTAGAGCAGCGTCTAAAAATTATAAAGATGTAGCAGTTGTTGTAAATCATCAAAAATATAAAGAAATATTAAATGAACTTAAAAAAAATAATTGTGAAATTAGTTTAGAAACTTGTCAAAAATTAGCTGTTGAAGCTTTTATGTATACAGCAAAATATGATGCTGTAATTTATAATTATTTATATCCAGTTTTCAATAAAGATTCTTTATTCCCTCCTTTTTTTATTTATCCTTATGAAAAAGTTAAAGACTTAAGATATGGAGAAAATCCTCATCAAAAAGCAGCTTTTTATAAAGATTGGAATGCTTCAGAAAATAGTTTATCAAAAATGAAAAAACTTTCTATTGCTCAAGAAACTTCATTTAACAATATTTTAGATATAAATGCTACTCTTGAAATACTAAAATCTTTTTCTCAAGATATCTGTGCTGTAATTATTAAACATAATAATCCTTGTGGAGTAGGAATAAGTGATAATCTTTGTGAAGCATATAAAAAGGCATATAATTGTGATTCTATGTCTGCTTTTGGAGGGATAGTTGGTTTAAATAGAAAAGTAGATTTGTTAACAGCAATAGAAATTAGTAAAACATTTATTCAAGTAGTCGTAGCTCCAGATTATGAAAAAGAAGCTTTTGATTTTTTAAATAATAAAGGAAATATGTTATTATTTGCATTAGGAAAAATTGAACAAGAAAAAAAAGATTTAGATATACGAAAAATAAATGGAGGGATATTAATTCAAGAAAAATCATTGTCTTCAATTCCTTTATTAGAATTAAAAACTGTAACTTCAAGAGAACCAAATGAACAAGAAAAAAAAGCTTTATTATTTGCTTGGAAAGTTATAAGATCTGTAAAATCAAATGCAATTGTTTTATCTTTAGAAGATGAAATTATTGGAATAGGGGCTGGACAAATGAGTAGAATAGATTCAATGGAAATTGCTATTAAAAAAGCTGGAGATAAAATAAAAGGAAGTGTTTTAGCTTCAGATGCTTTTTTTCCTAAACCTGATATTGTTGAAATGGCAGCAAAAGTTGGAATTACAGCGATTATTCAACCTGGTGGATCTAAAAAAGATAATTTATCTATAGAACTTTGTAATCAACATAATATAGCAATGGTATTTACTGGAACAAGACAGTTTTTACATTAAAATTATAAAAAAAAGAGGTAAATAATGGGATGGATTAATAAAATAAAACATACGAAAGAAATTCCTACAGGACTTTGGACAAAATGTAATAGTTGTGGAGAAATTATTTATAATAAAGAATTAGAAAAAAATTATAAAGTTTGTCCAAAATGTAAAAATCATTTTAGATTATCTGTAAAAGAAAGAATTGAATACTTGTTTGAAAAAAATAGTTTTAAAGAAACAGAAACTAATTTAGAATCTGTAAATATTCTTAATTTTCCATTTTATTCAGAAAAATTAGAAAGAGATCAAAAAAAAACTGGATTAAAAGAAGCTTGCATAGTAGGTACTGCAAAAATTGGAAATCATTCAATTTGTGTAGCACTTACTGATTCAAGATTTTTAATGGGATCTATGGGTTCAGTAGTTGGAGAAAAAATTACTCGAATTATTGAAAAAGCAATTTCTTCTAAAAAGCCCCTTATAATTATTTCTGGTTCTGGTGGTGGTGCTCGAATGTATGAAGGAATTTTTTCTTTAATGCAAATGGCTAAAACAAGTGCAGCATTAGGTAAATTTCACTCTCAAGGAGGATTATATCTTTCTGTTGTTACTGATCCTACAATGGGTGGTGTTTGGGCAAGTTTTGCTTCTTTAGGGGATATTATTATTGCAGAGCCAAAATCTTTAATTGGTTTTGCTGGACCAAGAGTAATTGAACAAACTATTAGACAAAAATTACCACAAGGATTTCAAAAATCAGAATTTCAACTTTCTCATGGAATGATAGATATAATTGTAGAAAGAAAAGAGTTGAAAAATACATTAGAAACATTATTAAATTATATAAATAAAAATAATCAAGAGAAATAATATTTCGGGGTGTAGCGCAGTCTGGTTTAGCGTGCAGCGTTCGGGACGCTGAGGTCGGAGGTTCAAATCCTCTCACCCCGACCAATGAATATCAAATTTTTTTTTGGCAAAAACAATG
>JBDRGX010000092.1:0-32798 GCA_043817485.1 bacterium | reverse complement strand
ATTTACAATTCACCAGCACCTCATCATATTACTCCAACTCATAATACTTGAAAAAGCTACCACTTAATTATACCCCGTCATTCCTTCGGAATGCCACCCCTTTAATAAAGGGGAATTTAATAAATCTCCATTCTCATATTTACAATTCACCAGCACCTCATCATATTACTCCAACTCATAATACTTGAAAAAGCTATCACTTAATTATACCCCGTCATTCCTTCGGAATGCCACCCCTTTAATAAAGGGGAATTTAATAAATTTCCATTCTCATATTTACAATTCACCAGCACCTCATTATATTATATATAAAGACATAACTCTATTCGTAGATATATTTTTAAAATGATTATCTATTATCTGCCAACATTTACCAAATAGTATATTATATTTTATCAACCATTTTTCGTCGTTATATATAACACAATCTCATAAGTGTAGGGAGTGGAATTTTTAATTTCTGATTTATTTGGAAATAATTTTTGATTGCAATTTGGGATTAATAATATAATTCTTAAATAGATTGTCAATTTTTTATTTTAATTTTTTGCTTCAAATGCAGTTAATGTTTAAATATGATTTGATATAAATGATTATTTGTTACATATTCAATTGTCGTTAAAAGATGTTTTTTATTGTCAAGAGTTGAAATTTTTTATCTTCACCTTTCCCTTGAACCAATGATTTAAAACGTCGGTTCAAAATAGTTTTTGTAATCAAAAATAAAATATAAGTTCTTTTATTTTGACTTCTGTATTCTTTTAATATTGGTTCTTATTCTGTCTTCTAAATTTTTCTTTTTCTAATTTTTAATTTCTATAATTATCCCATATAAAAATATTGACAAAATTTTTAAAAATATATAAAAAATATACAAACATATTTAAGAAATAGTAATGTTTGTTTTAAAATTGCATTTTAATAATTATTAGTTTTTTGTAAGAATAAATCAAAAATTAAGGAGACAAAATCACTTGGAAAAACATAGATATGATGCAAGTAGTATTCAAGTATTAGAAGGATTAGAAGCTGTTAGAAAAAGACCAAGTATGTATATTGGTTCTACTGGCCCATTAGGATTACATCATTTAGTTTTTGAAGTAGTAGATAATAGCATAGATGAAGCAATTGTTGGTTATTGTGATACAATAGAAGTAATTATTCATGAAAATAATTGTATTACTGTTACAGATAATGGGAGAGGAATTCCAGTTGATTTGCATAAAACACAAAATAAATCAGCATTAGAAGTAGTTTTAACAACTTTACATGCTGGTGGTAAATTTGATAATGCTTCTTACCAAATATCTGGAGGACTTCATGGAGTCGGTGTTTCTGTTGTTAATGCTTTAGCAGAATGGTTAGAAGTAACTGTAAAAGTTAATAATAAAATTTATTTTCAAAGATATAATCGAGGGAATCCAGAAAATGAATTAAAAGTAATTGGAGAAACAACAGAAACTGGTACTTCAATAATTTTTAAACCAGATATAGAAATATTTAGTGATATTAATTTTAGTTTTGATATTATTTGCCAAAGATTAAGAGAATTAGCTTTTTTAACACCAAAAGTAAAAATTATTTTAAAAGATGAAAAAGAAAAAAGAGAGGATCATTTATTTCAATATCAAGGTGGAATTAAATCTTTTGTAGAATATATTGATAGAAATAAAAGTCCTTTACATAAAATTATTCATTTTGCTAAAAGTAAAGATGAAGTTTTTGTTGAAATAGCATTGCAATATAATGATAGTTATTCAGAAAATATTTTTTCTTATGTTAATAATATCAATACTAAAGACGGTGGAACACATTTAAGTGGATTTAAATCAGCTTTAACAAGATGTATCAATGAGTATGCTAAAAAAAGGAATCTTTTAAAAGATCTTCCAGCTGGGGTACAAGGAGATGATACAAGAGAAGGCATTACAACGATTATTTCAATTCAAATAAAAAATCCTCAATTTGAGGGACAAACAAAAACTAAATTAGGAAATGATGAAGTAAAAGGCATTGTAGAATCCATTACGAATGAACATTTAACTAATTTTTTTGAAGAAAATCCAGTTATTGGTAAAAAAATTATTGAAAAAGTAAGTGAATCTGCAAGAGCAAGAGAAGCAGCTAAAAGAGCCAGAGATCTTACACGAAGAAAAAGTATTTTGGAATCAAGCAGTCTTCCAGGAAAATTAGCAGATTGTTCTATAAAAGATCCAACTCTTTCAGAAATTTATTTAGTAGAAGGAGATTCTGCTGGTGGTTCTGCAAAACAAGGAAGAGATCGAAAATTTCAAGCTATTCTTCCTTTAAAAGGAAAAATTTTAAATGTAGAAAAATCTCGATTAGATAAAATATTAGCAAATGAAGAAATTCAAACAATAATAACTGCATTGGGTGCAGGTATTGGAAAAGATGAATTTGATATTACTAAAACAAGGTATCATAAAATAATTATTATGACAGATGCTGATATAGATGGATCTCATATTTTAACTTTACTTTTAACTTTTTTTTATAGATATATGAAAGAAATTATTGAAGCTGGTTATATATATATTGCTCAACCTCCTTTATATCGAGTTCAAAAAGGAAAAGAATTTTATTATGTTTATTCTGATAAAGAAAAAGAAGATTTATTGAAAAGATTAGGAGATGTTAAAATAACTGTTCAAAGATATAAGGGCTTGGGAGAAATGAATCCCGATCAATTATGGGAAACAACAATGAATCCAGAAACAAGAACAATTTTAAAAATAGTTCTTGAAGATGTTATTCAAGCAGATGAAATATTTACTATTTTAATGGGAGATAAAGTAGAGCCCCGAAGAAATTTTATAGAAAAGTATGGTTTTGAGGTAAAAAAATTAGATGTGTAAAAAAATAAATCAAAAAGGATTTACTTTAATAGAAATTTTGATAATAGGAACATTTTTATTAGCAGTATCTATTTCTATGTTTCGTTTTTTTGTTCCTACTAAAAAATTAACACAAGCAAATTCAAATAAATCTACTGCTGTTAATTTAGCACAAGAAGTAATAAATAATATTAAAACTTGGGAATATGATGAAATTACTCTTGAAAATATTTATAAAAATTGTACTAAATGGGAAGTAGGAGATCCTATTCCTTTGTCTATCCCTAATCCTATTTCTGAACAAATTATTATAATTAGAGAAAGTAAAAAAATAGGTGTACCTCTTCCAGACACAGGAATATTTATTTCAGAGAAAAAAGCAACTAAAAACATTTATTTTACTCTTAATGCAACTAATTTAAAAAAGTTAATAAAAGTAGAAATTATTTGGCAAGAAGGAATTATTGTGCAAGAAGGAAGGCCTAATCAAGATAGAATTCTTCGAGTTGAAGTAATTCAAGTATTTAAATAACCTATATATAAATTATTGAGTTTTTAATAAAAATGAGGATATGTTTTATGAAAACTACGAAAACTATGAAAATTAAAAATAACACGGGCTTTACTATTATAGAAATGTTAATAGCAATGGGATGTTTATCTATTCTTTGTGTAGTAATTTTTGGATTATATGAAGTTTCTCAAAAATATACAAAAGAAACAGAACTTAGAGTAGAGTCCATAATTAAAAGTGAAGGTTTAGTTAAAGGGTTGATTAGAAAAATAGAAACAGTATTTCCTGTATCTGTTGAAATTAAAGAAAATGGAATTAATAGTGTTTCTGGAGATGAAATTATGATAGATAAATTTCGTTATTATCTTTATCCCGATGCAAATATTCTTAACACGACGGAATATCTTTTATATTATCAACCAGATTATTTGAATAATCCTAATTATTTCGTACAAATTGCTGATGGAATAACTAAAAGCAAAGATGATTTAGACAATGATATAGATGCTTTTACAATAGTACCAATTCCCGAAGAAAATAAAGTTGTTGCACAAAATAGAATAAAATGGGTTGATTTAACGAATTTGCCTTTTCAAAGAGCTTTTATGAGTGTTTATGAAAATGCAGGTCAAATTTATTGTTTTGGAGGATTAGATTCAAGTGGGGCAAGAAATGAAGTAAGAAGATATGATATTGCAACTAATACTTGGTTTGATACTATTGTAGGTGCTGCAGATTTATTAAATCCTATGCCAATATCTTTATATGATATGGCTTCGTGTGTTCATGGTGGACGTATTTATTTTTTTGGTGGAACAACAGATGGAACTACTGCTACAAATATAGTTATGTTTTATAATCCTTCTACAAATGTTTGGCACACAGATACTAATCATGATGGTGGACATTTACGACCTTTGCCTAAAGCAGTTAAGGGCGCAGGTTGTGGTTATTTAGAAGTAATTGATCCAATTACTCAAAGAAATGTTTTTCGAATGTATATTTTTGGAGGAAATAATGATGGATCTACTCAAATATATGATCCAATAGCTAATGGTTGGTTAGTAGAAGGACTTCCAATGTCTTTTGATAATAATGTTTCTCAAATTAATGCAGTAAAAATTTATAATTATGCAGTTATTTTTAGTGGAAATAAAAATGGTACATCTTTTTCGAAGATTCAATTTTATAAACCTAAATTTAATTCTGCTTTAGATACTTGGGGACCTCAAGAAAGTACTAATTGGCCTACAAGTGATACTTTGTGGAGAGGTGATATAATTACACAAGTTTCAAATAATATTGCGAGATGGAATTATGGAGCTATAAATATAAATGATAAATTATATGTTTTAGGAGGGAAAGATTATTCTAATCAAATGGAGATTTTTCATTTTTATCAAGAAAAAATTAATAGTACTTTTGTCTGGGATAGCAAATGGGTAAAAGCATTTAATACTGAATTTATTCCTCGGGAAGGTGGTGCAGTTGTTTCTTATCAAAAGAAAATTTATGTAATTGGTGGAAGACAAGACAGTAATTATTTAGATAGCATGCAAGTTTATAATGCTGGGACTAAAAAAACTATTCAAATAAATTTCAAAGTTAAAAAATGGGAAAAAAGAGGATTAGATACTGACCCATATGATGTTTTAGGAAAAAAGTTTCAAAAAATGGATGTTTTGACAAATGTTTCTACGAGTAATTAATACCAAATTGCAATCAGAAATAAAATGTTGCAAATTACAAATGAATTTGTTTTATATTTCAATATTTTAGCTTTACCCGTTTTTTATTTGTTTCGAAATTTTTCTTATTTAAGCATATCATAAATTTTTTCTGTTTCTTTTATCATTTTTTCTCTACTAAAATATTTTTCTAATCGTTGTTTCCCTGCTTCTCCCATTTTTTTTCTTAAATTTTCATCATTAATTAATTTGATTATTGCAGAATATAAATCAGTAAAATTTTCAGGAGGAACTAATATTCCAGTTTCGTTATCTATAACAATTTCTGGAATAGCTGCTACTTTTGTAGCAATAATTGGCTTACCAAAATTCATTACTTCAAGAAAAATTAAACCAAAACCTTCCCATAAAGATGGATGAATAAAAATATCAAAACTACTAATAAATTCATCAACATTTTCTTTATAGCCAGTAAAGACTATTTTAGAATCTATTTTTAGAATAGAAGCTAATTTTTCTAAATCATTTTTTAAATAACCATCGCCAATTATAAATAAAAAAGTATCTGGATTTTTTTCTAAAACTAATTTAAAAGCTTTTAATAAAAAAATATGTCCTTTTTGAGGGACTAAACGAGCAATAATTCCTAAAATAATAGTATTATCAGAAATTTTGTATTCTTTTTTTATATTGGAAATTACATTTTTTTTAATTTGTATTCCATAATGAATAGGAATTATTTTTTTACTTGAAATTTTTTCTACTTTTTCTGTAAACTTTTGAAGATAATAAGAGATTACAATAATTTTATTAACAAAAAGACTAATAACTTTATTTATTTTTTGGAAAAAATAATTTTTTCTAAAAGGATCATCATTATGTTTAGTTGATATTAAAAAAGGAGTTTTAGCCATTTTAGCAGCTAATGCTCCATAAATATCGCTATGAATTAAATGAGTATGAACAATATCAAATTTATTTTTTTTTATAAATTTGTATAATTTATAAATTATGGTTAAATCAAAATCTGATTTGATAATTATAGCATTTGTTTTAATTTCATTTTGAGAAAAGACTTCTAAAAAATTATTTTTTTCATCTTTTGGTTCAATTAAAAAAAGAATAGATATATCATATTTTTTTTTATCTAATTCTGGCAAAAGAGATAAAAGATGTTTTTCTGCTCCAGAGATTCCAGTTATTTTGATTATATGAAGAATTTTTTTCATTTTTTTATTTTTCCTGTAAAAAATATTTTTTCAATATATTTTTCAATATTCTTTTTTTCAGAAAATTTATTCAAAATATATTCTTTACTATCATTTCCCATTTTTTGTGCTATATCTGAATTTTGAAGAAGATATATAATTTTTTCTGCTAATGTTTTAAAATTTTTAATAGGAACAACAAACCCTGTTTGATTGTTTATGATTACTTCATTGGCTCCAGCAAAATTAGTAGTAATGCATGGTTTTTTTGTTACTCCAGCTTCTTGAAGAGTTTTAGAAGTGCCTTCATATACAGAACTCATTACAAAAACATCACATGCTGCATAATATTTTGGAATTTCATTATAAGAAATAAATCCAGTAAAAATTATATTTTTTTCAAAAAATTGAGTTTGAACTATTTTTTTTAAATGCAATAAATTACTACCTTCTCCAACAATAAGAAAAAGTGTTTTAGGAAAAGATTTAATTATTATTTTGGCAGATTTTAATAAAGTAGGAAAATCTTTTTGTTTTTCTATTCTTCCAACAGAAAGAACTATTTTATCAAAGCCTTTATTCAAATAAAAATTTCTTATTTCATCATTAAATTCTTGAAGAAATGAATTAAAATTAATAGGTGTTGGAATTACTAAAATTTTGTGTTCTGGTATTTTAAAAAAAGAAATTAATTTCTTTTTTTCATAAAATGTTCCTACATCTATAGTATCTGCTTTTTTTAAAATAAATTTACCTAATTGGTTAAATATAAGATTTATAAATTTTTCTTTTAAATAAAAAAAATTATCTATAATATCAGCTCTTAATTCTACACTTAAAGGAATTTTATATTTTTTGCTAAGAACATAACCTATAAGTCCACATTCAAAAGGATCTTGAGTTATAATTACATCTATAGTATTTTTTTTAATGATTTCATTTGCGAGTTTAAATGCTATTGGTGTAAAAAAGCATTTGTGTTTTAAAGCAGTAGGATGGATCTCGAAATTTTCAGTTGGATATAAAATTTTAGAACTACCTCCTATTGTTTTTGTTACAACAAAAAGCTTTTTTAGAGAATTTGCATAAGTAATATGTCTTTGTAAAGAACCTGTGCCAATAGAATTAATAATTGTAGGATCATTTTTTATAATTAAAACATTCATTTTTTAATAAATCTCCTAATTAATTTTTGTTTAATTCTCAAATTTCAATCCAAAATCTAAAATTTTTTTTGTTTATTTCTTATGTCCCCCGCTGGCGGGGGGTTGTCCGTTAGGACAGGGGGTGGAATTTTTCTATCAAAATTTCATTCTGACTTCTGTGTTCTATTTTTTATTATTATTTTCCTTCATTTTTAATTATATTCTGTTTTCTATGATATATTTTTGCTTTTTTAAAATTGCTAAATTTATAAATTTATGTTATAATTTTTTTACAAAAAAACAAAGAATATTAACTTATTAAAAAAATAGAAAGTCAATATTTTTTATTTTTTTTCTTTTATTATAAAAAAAATACAATATTAGTTTTTTTAAAAAAGATTGACAAAAAAATATAATTAGATATTAAAAAATATGATAAAAATGATTTCTCGTGAGCAACAAGAACAATTTGAATTAAAAAATTTAGCTTTTTATGCTACTAAAAGTATTAATTCCAAAGGAAGAAAAATAAAAATAAAAGAACATACTTTTAGAACATCCTTTCAAAGAGATATAGATAGAATTGTTCATAGTAAATCTTTTCGAAGATTGGAATATAAAACACAGGTTTTTGTTAATCATGAAGGAGATCATCCTCGTACACGATTGACTCACACGATTGAAGTAGTTCAAATTTCTACTACTATTGCACGAGCATTGGGCTTAAATGAAGATTTAACTCGCGCTATTGCATTAGGACATGATTTAGGACATACTCCTTTTGGACATTCTGGAGAAATAGAATTAAATGCTATTCTTTTAGAAGAAGGGTTAAATGGGTTTAAACATAATGATCATAGCATTAGAGTCGTAGATGAATTAGAAAAAAAATATGAAGAATATGATGGTTTAAATTTAACTTGGGAAGTAAGAGAAGGTATTTTAAAGCATACTTTAATTAGAAAAGGTGTATATCCAGATCTTCTTCCAGAAATTTTAAGCACATTAGAAGGACAAGTAGTTGCTATTGCTGATGAAATAGCACAAGATAGTCATGATTTAGATGATGGATTAAGAGAAGAAATTATTTCTTTTTCACAATTAAAAAAATTATCTATTTTTAATAAATTAGAAATATCAGAAAAAATAAATAGTGATTTTTTTATAAAAAAATTAATTGATTTTTTAGTGACAGATATTATAAATTTTAGTTTATTTAATTTTAATAAAGAAATATTTATTATTGATTTTAATTTAGAAATTAAAAAATCCGAACAAGAATTAAGATCCTTTTTATTAGAATATATTTATAACAATTATCGAATAAAAAGAATGGATGCTAAAGCAAGAAAATTTATAAGAGATTTATATACAAGTTATAAAAAAGATCCATTACAATTACCTGATGAAGTATTTAGAAAATGTAGTTTTCAAAATGTAAACATAAGAATATTAAACGAACAAGAATTAGAAAAAATTAAAAATAGTTTAGAATTTAAAAAATCTTTAACCGATTATATTAGTGGCATGACAGATCGTTATGCTCAAGATGAATATATTAAACTTTTCATTCCTTATGAAAGAGTATAGGAGGTATTTTAAAAAAAATGTTTGATGTAGAAGAAAAACAAAAAATAATTAATGATTACAAAATCCATGAAAAGGATACTGGATCTTCAGAAGTACAAGTTGCTTTACTTACAGAAAGAATTAGTTATCTTACAGAACATTTTAAAACTAACAAAAAAGACCATCAATCAAAACTTGGACTTTTAAAATTAGTTGGACAAAGAAGAAAATTACTTAAATATATAGAAACAAAAAGTAAAGAAAAATATAAAGATTTAATTAAAAAATTAGGCATTAGAAAATAAACTAAAAAGTTTAAAATATTTTTAATGTAATTTTTAGAAAATAGAGGAAATAAATCATAGGAGATATTTTTAATGAAAAGAACATATCAACCAAATGTGAGAAAAAGACATAAAAAGCATGGATTTCTTAAAAGAATGAGCACATCTGATGGACAAGAAGTGTTAAACAGAAGAAGAAGAAAAGGAAGAAAAAAAATAGCAGTTTAATATATCGTTTTTCAATTGTTTTGTATTTTGATCATTCAAATGTAAGGAGGATAATTTCTTGGGGTTGTCTGTGGTTCTCTAATAACGGAACAGGGCAATAATGCCATTCCTTCGGGGGTTAGAATTATTGGTAGAAACCTTTGTATTTATTTCAATTGAAAATTAGAAATTTTAAATTTGTTTTGAATTTTGGTCATTCGTATTTGTTTCGGATTTTTTTATTAGTATTAATATAAATGTATGGAATATGGAAATGAAAGCATATAAAAATTAAAATGAAATATACTTTCAAAAAAGATGAAAGAATTAAAAAAAGAAAAGAATTTGATGAAATTTTTGCAAAAGGGAAAAAGTTTTATTGTGCTAATAATGAATTTATGTTAGTTGTTTTAGAAAAAGAAGGTATTAGAAAATTAGGTATTTCTATTTCTCGAAAAATAAAAAAAGCTGTATCAAGAAATAGAATAAAAAGAATTTCAAGAGAAATATTTAGGTTAAATAAAAATAATTTAAAAGAAAATATTGAAATTGTTTTAGTAGTAAGAAAAAATTTGGATGATTATTCTTATGTTGGAATATATCAAAAAATAAAACAATTATTTATTTTAGCAAAAATATATAAAAATGAAATTTGTGAATAATTATTTATTATTTGTGATTATTTTTTTAATAAAGATTTATCAAAAAATTGTTTTTTTTCGTTGTTGTCGATTTTATCCAAGTTGTTCAGCATATACTATAATTGCTTTTAAAAAATATGGAATAAAAAAAGGAATAATGTTGTTTTTTAAAAGAATAATTAAATGTCATCCTTTTAATAAAGGTGGATATGATCCAATATAAGAGGATAATTGAAAAATAATGAAAAAATTTTTATTTCTTGTTTTCTTAATTTTTTTTATTTTTTGTACATTTAAGTTTTTTTCTTGTGTTTCAAAAAAAGTTAAAATTTATAATGAAACTTTATTGAAAAGTAAACAAAAAGCAATAGAAATAAAGAATAAAGTTAAAGATAGAAGCGAAAAAGTAAAACAGAGAATAGAAGAAATTTTTAAAACACAAGAAATAAAAGATATTGAAAAAATTGACTGATTATATTATTAGAATTTATGCCAAATTATAATTAAACAATCCTTGTGATTGTTCGTAATTTTCTAATAACGGACAGGGACAAGCCACTGTCTCTACAATGTTTTGAATTTCGGATTTTTGTCATTTGGATTTGTTTTTCGATATTCGGATTTTTGATTACAAATTAGTATAAAAATGGAGATATTTTTTGGATGTTATAATTACTCATACTCATGCAGATTTTGATGCTATAGCATCGATGATTGCCGCTAAAAAATTATATCCTCTTGCTAAACTTGTTCTTCCAGGTTCTTGCGAAGAAAATGTAAGAATTTTTTTAGAAAAACATAAACTTTCCTATGAATTTTTTAAAATAAAAAATATTGAATTAGAAAAAATTACTCGTTTAATTATTGTTGACACAAGAGTTCAAACTCGAATAGGAAAATTTGAAGAAATATTAGATAATCCTCATTTAAAACTTCATATTTTTGATCACCATTCTTCTCATTTTGGAGATTTAATTGGAGAAAAAAATTATGTAGAAGAACTTGGTGCAACTGTTACTATTATAACTGAAATTATAAAGAAAAAAGGTATTTTGCTTACTTCAGAAGAAGCAACTTTATTTGCTTTTGGTATTTATGAAGATACTGGTTTTCTTACTTATAAAACTACTACTTTAAGAGATATTGCTATGTGTTCGTATCTTTTAACCCAAAAAGCCCGTTTAGAGATTATTCCCGATTTTATTCAAGAAAAACTTAGCGTTGATCAAATTGTTTTGATAAATAAATTGATTCAATCTCAAAAAGAATATTTTGTTAATGGAGTTAAAATCATTATTTCTTCTGTAAAAGCAGATGAATATAAAAGAGATTTGTCAAGTTTAACTCACGAATTACGAGATATAGAAAAAATAGATTGTTTGTTCACTCTTTTTGAAAAAAATGATAGAATTTCAATTATTGCTCGAAGTAGAATAGATTTAGTTAATGTAGATATTATCCTTCAAGAATTTCATGGGGGAGGACATCCCACAGCTGCTTCAGCCGTTGTAAAAAACTTATCTTTAGAAGAAACAGAAAAAAAATTATTACAAATTTTAAAAAAACATCTTAAAAATAAAAAAATTATTTTAGAAAAAAAAGAAGAAATAGTAGAGCATAAAAATTTAAAAAAAATCATTCAAGGTAGATCCTATAAGCATATTTACGGACTTCTTCAAGAAATAGGAAAAGTAGCAGATGAATTTAATTATTTTGTATTTGCAGTAGGAGGTTTTGTAAGAGATGTTTTATTGTCTATTCCTAATACAGATATTGATATTGTTGTAGAAGGCGATGGAATAGAATTTGCTAAAAAATTTGTTCAAAAAAAAGGAGGACATCTTAAAATTCATACACGATTTCATACAGCCATTATTTTTTTACCTAATAAAATTAAAATTGATGTTACTTCTGCTCGAAAAGAATCTTATAAACATCCTGGAGCTCTTCCTTCAGTAGAAAAAAGTTTGATTAAACATGATCTTCATCGAAGAGATTTTACTATCAATGGGTTAGCTATTAGTTTAAATAAAAATTCATTTGGAGATTTGTATGATTTTTTTCAAGGACAAAGAGATTTAAAAAATGGCATTATTAAAGTTTTACATAATTTTAGTTTTATAGATGATCCTACTCGAATTATGAGAGCAATTAGGTTTGAGCAAAGATATAAATTTAAAATAGAATCTCATAGTGCTATATTATTAGAAAATGCTGTTAAGTCAAAAATGTTAGAAAAAATAACTATAGAGAGATTTAGAGAAGAATTGTTTTATATGTTAAAAGAATTAGACCCTTTAAAACCTATTGAAAAATTAAATTATTTTGGAATACTAAAATTTATTCATCCGAAAATTCATTTAGATAATTATTTGAGAGAAATTTTTGTTCGAGCAAAACAAATTTTAAATTGGTTTGATCTTTTATTTTTAAAAAAAGTAGTAGAAAAATATCTTTTTTATTTTCTTATTTTAATTGATAAATTAAACGAAGAAGAAGCAATATTTTTAACAAAAAGATTAAAATTGAGTAAATATGCTTGTGTAGTGATATCAATTACTAAAAAATTAACAGATGAAATAATTCAAAAACTTTCAATTCAAAAAATAAAAAAAAGTGAAATTTATAAAAATTTAACAAATTTACCGAATGAAACACTTCTTTATATGATGACTAAAAGTAAAAAAGTAAGAGTCAAAAAAAGAATCTCTTTTTATTTTACTCATTTAGTAGAAATGAAATTAGAAATAAATGGAAAAAGTTTAATTAGTTATGGCTTTAAAGAATCTCCTTTATTAGGAAAAATTCTTAATGAAATATTATTGGCAAAAATAGATGGAAAGATAGAAAAAAAAGAAGAAGAATTAAATATGGCAAAAAAATTATCTAAACAATTTTTTTAAAATAACATTTTTTAAAAAAAAATTGACAAAATATTTATATTGTATATTTAACCATACTAAATTCATAATTTTATAAAAATTCAATAAATGAAATTATTTTTTGAAAGGAAATATAAAAGAAATGAAAAAATATATTATGACACCAGGTCCTGTAGAAATACCTCCTTCGGTATTATTGTCTCAAAGTTATCCTATTATTCATCATCGGACAGAAGAATATAGAATTTTATTTGAAGAGATAATAGAAGGATTAAAATATGTTTATAAAACAAAAAATGACATTTTTGTTTTTGCATCTTCTGGTACTGGTGCTATGGAATCAGCTGTTGTCAATCTTCTTTCGCCTAGAGAAAAAGCTTTAGTAATAAAAGGTGGAAAGTTTGGAGAAAGATGGGCTGATATTTGTGAAAGATATAATATAGAAGTAATTTCTTTAGATGTAGAATGGGGAAAAGCAGTTTCAGTAGATGAAATTAAAAATAAATTAAATGAATTTCCAGATATTAAAGTAGTGTTTACTACATTAGTTGAAACTTCTACAGGAGTTTTAACAGATATCAAATCTATAAGCAAAATGTTAAAAAATACGCCTTATGTTTTAGTAGTTGATGCTATTAGTGGGTTAGGAGCTGAAGAAATGGATACAGATGGATGGGGAGTTGATGTTGTTGTCGCTGGTTCACAAAAAGCTTTAATGCTTCCTCCAGGATTAGCATTTCTTTCTATCAATGAAAAAGCATGGAAATTAGTAGAAAATTCAAAATCTCCAAGATTTTATTGGGATCTTAGAGATTATAAAAAAGCACAAGATAAAAAAGATAATCCTTTTACGCCAGCAATTTCTTTATTGTTTGCTTTAAAAGAATCGCTTTTTTTAATTAAAAAACAAGGATTAGAAAATTTAATAGCAAGTTATGCTAAATTATCTAAAGCAACACGAGCTGGAATTATGGCTTTAGGTTTAGAATTATTTTCTGGTTTTTCAGCAAATGCTTTAACTACTGTTAAATCTCCAATTGAAGCTAGTAAAATTATCAAATTATTGGCTTCAAAATATGGTATTATTATTGCTGGAGGACAAGGTCATTTAAAAGGAAAAATATTTAGAATTTCTTCAATGGGATATTCAGATATATTTACTGTAATTACGATTATATCCGCATTAGAAATGGTTTTAAAAGAATTAGGATTACCTGTTGAACTTGGAAAAGGAATACAAAAAGTTGAAGAAGTATTAATGGAGAATAATTAAAATGAAAATATTAATAGCAGATACATTAGAAAGTAGTGCAATAGAAATATTAAAAGAAAAAAATTTTGAAGTAGATTATAAGCCAGGACTCACAGAAGAACAAATTATTTCTTGTGTTAAAGATTACGATGGAATACTTGTAAGAAGTGCTACTAAAATAACAAGCAATATTATTAATGCAGCAGATAAATTAAAAGTAATTGGTAGGGCTGGAGTAGGATTAGATAATGTTGATGTAAAAGCAGCAAAAAGTAAAAATATAGCAGTATTTAATGTTCCTGATGGAAATACTATTACTACATCTGAACATACAATTGCATTATTATTATCTTTATCTAAAAATATTCCTCAAGCAGATACTTCTTTAAGAAATAAAAAATGGGAAAAAAGTAAATTTATAAATTGTGAATTGTATGATAAAGTTTTAGGGATTATTGGATTAGGAAGAATTGGAAAATATGTAGCTAATATTGCTAAATCTTTTAAAATGAAAGTAATTGCTTTTGATCCATTTGTTGCAGAAGAAAATTCAATAGAAATGGTGAAATTAGATGATCTTTTATCTAAATCAGATTTTATTACTATTCATACATCTTTAAATGAACAAACTAAATATTTAATTGCTGAAGCAGAATTTGAAAAAATGAAAAATGGTGTTAAAATTATCAATTGTGCTCGTGGTGGAATAATTAAAGAAAGTGCTTTACTTGAAGCAATAAAAAAAGGAAAAGTTGCAGGTTGTGCTTTGGATGTTTTTGAAAAAGAGCCACCTCTTTTTGACAATCCTTTATTAAGTTTACCTCAAGTGATTTTTACTCCACATTTAGGTGCTTCTACTTCTGAAGCCCAAAAAAGAAATGCTGTGGAAATAGCAGAAAAAATAGCATCATTTTTAAAGGGAGAAAGTAAATAATGTCAGTTACTATATTGGTTGGAACTCAGTGGGGAGATGAAGGTAAGGGAAAGATAATAGATTTATTATCTGAAAAAGTAGATTATATTGTTAGATATCAAGGTGGAAGTAATGCTGGACATACAGTAGTTGTAGAAGATGAAGAATTTATATTTCATCTTATTCCTTCTGGTATTATTCATCCTGATAAAAAGTGCGTAATTGGAAATGGTGTTGTAATTGATCCAGTTAGTTTAATGAATGAAATTAGTTATTTAGAAAAGAAAAATATTAGTGTAAAAAATCGGCTTTTTATTAGTGAAAATGCTCATATTACCTTGCCATATCATAAAGAAATAGATTTTTTGAAAGAGAGAAAAAAGGGCGAAGGGAAAATTGGAACTACTGGACGAGGAATTGGTCCTACTTATATGGATAAAATGGCAAGAATAGGAATTAGAGTAGGCGATTTAATAGATGAAAAAGTTTTTAAAGAAAAATTAAGAATAAATTTTGAAGAAAAAGAATATTTATTAAAGTTTGTAAAAGATATAAAAAAAAATTCAGAACAAGAAATATGGGAAGACTATTGTAATTATGCTGAAAATATTAAAGAATATATTGTAGATACTATTTTTCTTTTAAATAATGCTATAAAACAAAATAAGAAAATTCTTTTAGAAGGAGCCCAAGGAACATTTTTAGATATTGATTTTGGAACTTATCCTTATGTCACTTCTTCTAATTCTACAGCAGGTGGAGCTTGTGTAGGAACTGGAATTTCTCCTACAAAAATAGATAAAGTATTAGGAGTTGCAAAAGCATATACTACAAGAGTTGGAGAAGGTCCATTTCCAACAGAATTAGAAGATCAAATGGAAAATTTAGTACGAATTAAAGGTAAAGAATATGGAGCAACTACTGGTAGATCAAGAAGATGTGGTTGGTTTGATGCTGTTTTAGTAAAACATGCTGTAGAAATAAATGGTTTGGATAGTTTAATAATTACTAAATTAGATGTTTTAGATGATTTGGATGAAATAAAAATTTGCACAGCGTATAAATATAAAAATGAAATAATAAAAACTTTTCCTAATAGATTAGAGATCTTTGAAAAATGTGTTCCAATTTATGAAACTGTATCGGGATGGAAAGAGAAAACATTAGATATGAAAAGTTACGAAGAATTGCCTCAAAAAACTAAGGATTATTTTAATAGAATTTCTGATTTAGTAGAAGCAAAAATATCTATTGTTTCTGTAGGTGCTAAAAGATCTGAGACAATTATATTAGATGAAAATATAATATAAATTTTTCAAAAATTACGGGCCAGTAGCTCAGTTGGTAGAGCACTGCCCTTTTAAGGCAGGTGTCCTGGGTTCAAGTCCCAGCTGGCTCACCATTTTTGCCCCCCTAGACTAGTGGTTAGGTCACCACCCTTTCAAGGTGGTCGGCGGGGTTCAAGTCCCCGTGGGGGCACCACACTATTTTCCCCACCATAAATTGATTTTTTGATTATACATAACGACTTAATTTTATTTGACATAAAAAAAATAACTTTATTTGTAGGCGAATGTTAGTTGCTTGCATAAAATTTGAATTATTCGTCAATTTTTTGTTGTTGTATACGATGAATCTATTTGTCTGAATGATTTTTTAAAAAAGAAAAGCAGTTTTTCAAATTTTTAAAGATTTTTTTAATACAATATGAATTGTTCCACGTGAAACATTCTAAATAGAATGTAGAATATAGAATGAAAAAACCTAATGTGCTATCAAAAATCAACAATTTTTAAAAATTCATTTATTACACTTGAATAGTTTTACTTTGCATTTTCTTTAAACCTATTTCACAGGTTAAAAGCCTGCCTGCGGCATTTTAAAAAAGAGGTAAAACATGAATAACAATGATATTTCTAATGAAAAGATTATAAAATTAGAAAGTGATTTAGAAAAGATGACAATAGAGTTATCCTATGCCTATGAAGAACTGAACCTTATTTATGAAATTACTAATGAGATGGGGATATTAGTTAACTTAGAGGTCTTATTAAATCAGGTATTGAATAAGGCAGTTGAGTTATTGAAGGTCAGAGTAGGATTTATTATGCTTTTTGAGGACGAAAATAATTTAATACTTAAGGAATCAAAAGGATTTGATTCCTTGGAATTAAAAAAATTTAATAAATATAATCCATTAAGAGGGATAGCAGGAATGGCAATTTCTCAAGGGAAACCTATTATTTGGTGTGATACTTCAGACAAGGAAGAAGCACAATTAGGAATAAAACGCTGTCTTGCTGTGCCGATATTAATTAGAAACGAAAAAATTGGTGTAATTTGTCTTGGGGATAAAATTTCTGGGGAACCATTCTATTCATTTGATGAGAAATTTATTTTTACTCTAACCATTTATATTGGGGCAATATTTGTCAACTCCAGACTTCACCATAGGATAGAATTTTTACTTTTTGATACAGTTAAGGCTTTAGTTTCTGCTATTGAACAAAAAGACCCAGATACTAAAGGACATTCAGATCGAGTAGCAGAAATTGCTGAGGCAATTGCTAATGAAATGGCTTTGACTAATGAAGAAAAACATTTGGTGAAAATAGCTGGAATATTACATGATATAGGTAAAATTGGTATTTCTGCTTCAATTTTGATTAAACCAGGGAAACTTAATGATGAAGAATTTGAAAAAATAAAAGAACATCCAGCTAAAAGTGTCAATATTATTGGAAATATTGAGGAATTAAAAGAGATTCTTCCTTGCATTTATCATCATCACGAAAGATATAAGGGAGAAGGTTATCCTGATGGAATTTCAGGGGAACAAATACCACTTATTTCCAGGATAATTGCAGTAGCAGATACTTTTGATGCTATGAATTCAAACAGAGCCTATCGTTCAAAAATTAAACTTGAGGATATACTTCGTGAGATACAGGATAAGTCTGGCAGTCAGTTTGACCCAAAGATTGTAGAGTGTTTTTTTCTTGCCTTTAATAAAGGGAATGTGAAGGTTTCCTATTATATATAATGGTAAAAAATAGTAAATTTGATTGATGTTGTTTATTATATTACGGGTGATATGACAAAATATAATGGAATTTCTTTGACAAGTTTTGAAATTTCATTACAAGGGAAATATAATACCAAATTGCAAGCAAAAATAAAATATTGCAAATTACCAAATATCTCAAATATATTGTTTTGTTTTTACCGATATTTTGTTCCTATGGAACGAATATCCACAATGTTCTATATGAACACAATGTCGGTAGAAATATTTGCATTTATTTCAAATTGAAAATTTGTTTTGTATTTTGGTTATTCGAGATTTTTTTAATTCAAAAGAGGTATTTTTGAAAAAAATTATTTTCATAGCATTTATTTTATTAAGTATTCTCGGATATTTTTGTTATAATTTTTTTTTGAAACAAACAAAAAATTCTTTTAAAGGAAAACAAACAGAAAATTCTTCTAATTTACAAGAAAAAGAAGTAAATTTATATTTTTTATTTGAAGATAATTTTCTTAGCATTGAAACAAGAAAAATTTATGTTTATGAAAATCTTGTAATGCAAGTAAAAGAAACAATTGAAGAATTAATTAATGGGCCTACCAATACTTTTTTGTTTAAGACTTTACCTTCTGAAACAAAATTACTTAATTTATATTTTGATGAAGAAGGAACTTGTTATTTGAATTTTTCTAATTCATTTATTGAAAATTATTTTGGAGATACAAAAACTGAATTAATAACTCTTTGTTCTCTTGGTTATACTTTAATGGAAAATTTTTCAATTTTATCTTTTCAAGTTTTAATAGAAGGAAAAGAAATAGAAACTTTAAAAGGTCATTTAGATTGGAATACAAAATATACTTTATCTCAAATAAGAGATTTGATGGAAATAAAAAATAATTAAAAGTTAAAAATACACAGAAATACACTATTTTTTAAATATTTCTAAAAATATAACAAATTTAATAAAAATTTTTAAAAATCTAATAAAATATAATGAGGTTTATTTTGTTTACATTATCTTCTCAAAAATTAGTTCCAGTAATTAAATTTTTTCCAATGGAAAATTTTTCACCTGTTAATGTTTTTCAAAATTTTGCAAATGATAAATTTTCTTTTTTATTAGAAAGTGCTCGTTATCATCCAATAACAGGAAGATATTCATTTATTGGATTCAATCCTTTTTTAATATTTAAAAGTAAAAAAAATAATATAGAAATTATTTATCAAAATAAAAAACAAAAATTTTCAGCTCATCCAATAGAAACTTTAAAAAAAATAATGAAAAGTTTTAAAATAGAGAAAAAAAATAATTTACCTATTTTTACAGGAGGAGCAGTAGGATATTTTTCTTATGATCTTGTTCATTTTTTTGAAAAAGTCCCTTGTAAAAGCATAGATGATTTAGATTTACCTGAATGTTATTTACTTTTTGTAAAAGAAGTAATTGTTTTTGATCATTTAAAAAATAAAATTTTTATAGTAGTAAATGCAAAAGAAGAAGAAAAAAAACAAGCAAAAGAAAGAATCAAAGAAATTGAAGAAAAATATTTTAAAAATAATGTACCTTTTTGTGATGAAATTATTTCAAAACAAAAAATAGGGAAAATAAAATCAAATTTTACTAAAAAAAATTTTGAAAAAATAGTAAAAATTGCTAAAGAATATATTAAAGCGGGTGATATTTTTCAAGTTAATTTATCTCAACGCTTTAATGTTGATATAGAAATACATCCTTTTATAATTTATAAACTACTACGAGAAATAAATCCTTCACCTTTTGCTTCTTATTTTAATTTTGATGATTTGAAAATTGTAAGTTGCTCTCCAGAAAGATTATTACATAAAAAAAATAAAATAGTTCAAACACGACCTATTGCTGGAACAAGACCAAAAGGTAAAAATAATGAACTACTTTTAGATCCTAAAGAAAAAGCAGAACATATTATGCTAGTGGATTTAGAAAGAAGTGATTTAGGTAGAATTTGTGAATATGGAACAGTGGTAGCTGATGAAATAATGGGAATAGAAGATTATTCTCATGTTTCTCACATAGTTTCGAATGTTAAAGGAGTTTTGAAAAATAATATAGATGTTTTTGATTGTTTAAAAGCTTGTTTTCCAGGAGGTACTATTACTGGAACTCCTAAAATAAGATCTATGGAAATTATTGAGGAACTTGAACCAATTAAAAGAGGTATTTATACGGGATCAATTGGTTTTATAGATTTTTCTGGTGATTTTGATATAAATATAGTTATAAGAACTTTTATTATAAAGAATAATAAGGCATATATTCAAGTTGGAGCTGGAATAGTAGCAGATTCAATTCCAGAAAGAGAATATTTTGAAACTCTTTATAAAGCTCAAGCTTTAATAGAAACATTAAATAAACTTAAAAACAAAAAATAATGTTAGAACAAATTAAACCAAGTTTTATTAAACAAAGCCCAGAATATTTAAAAATGAGTTTGGCCTCTGCTTTAACTTTAGGGTTAAAACAAGGAAAATTTTATCGTAATGCTAAATCTCATTGCTTAAATTTATTACTTATTTATGAAAATGGATGTATAGCAAATTGTTCTTATTGTGGGTTATCTTCAAAAAGAATTGGTAATAATAAAAGTTTTATTAGAGTAGATTGGCCAATTTATAAATTAGATGAAATTATTGAAAAAACAAAAAATTGTGATGATATTAAAAGAATTTGTATTTCAATGGTTACTCGAAAAGAATCTATATCAGATATTATTAAAATAAGTTATAAAATAAAAGAAAAAATATCATTACCTTTATCTTTTTTGATTTCACCTACGATTATTGAAAAAAAAGATTTATTAGAATTTAAAAATGTTGGTGTAGATAAAATAGGAATAGCGTTAGATTGTGCAACAGAGCAAATTTTTGAAGAAATAAGAGGGAAAAATCCTCATAAATGGGAAAAATACTGGGAAATTATAACACAAGCACAAAAAATTTTTAGACCTGAACAAATTGGTATTCATTTAATAGTTGGATTGGGTGAAACAGAAAAACAAATGCTTGATGTTATTCAAAAAATTCACAATAATGGTAGTAATACGCATCTTTTTTCTTTTTTTCCAGAAATGGGGTCAAAATTAGAAAATAAAAAAGCTCCTTTAATAAGTTCTTATAGAAGAATTCAATTAGGAAAATTTTTAATTGATGAAAATTTAATAAAAGCAGAACAAATTTTTTTTAATTCGAAGGATGAAGTATTGAATTTTGGTTTAGATGAAAAATTTTTAGAAAAAGTTATTCAAGAGGGTAATCCATTTCTAACAAGTGGTTGTTCAGGGAAAAATGAAAAATTAGTTTGTAATAGACCTTATGCGAATTCTTTGCCAGACAATATTAGAAATTTTCCATTTTTACCAGATAAAGAAGATATAGAAAAAATCAAAAAAGAATTTTTGTAAGTTAATGCTTTGGGAAAATGAATTTTTTCCGCATAAATGGCTGGGGATATTTTCTCTCAAGAAAAATATATTATTATTGTGCTAATTCATTTCTGTCTCAAAGGATGGGGTATTCTTGGCACTCTCAAATAAAAATATTGAAAATAAGGAAAAAAATTGTGTTAAAAAATCAAATTTATTTTTTTGCTCCAAGTATTAAAAAATATGAAACAGATGAATTTTCAAATCACAAAATTCCTTTATTTTCTTGTATTTCAATTACAGGAAAAAATTGTGCTTTGTCTTGTGAACATTGTAAAGGGAAAATTTTAGAAACAATGCAAGAAGTAAATATTCCAGAAGAATTATATCAGATAGGCAATGATTTATTTCAAAAAGGAGGAACTGGTCTTCTTATAAGTGGTGGTGCTAATAAAGATGGGGCTGTTCCTTTAATAAAATATACAAAAGTAATGAAAAAATTAAATGAAGAATTTGGTTTAAAAATTGTTGTTCATACTGGATTAGTTGATGAAAAATTAGCAGATGCTTTAAAACAAGCAAATATTAGTTCAGCAATGATTGATATTATTGGTTCAAATGAAACTATTAACGAAGTGTATCATTTGAAAGCATCTATTGATGATTATGAAAAATCATTGAAATTGTTAGTTGAAAGAGGAATTGAGGTATCTCCTCATATTATTATAGGGCTTCATTTTGGAAAATTGCTTGGAGAAGAAAAAGCTTTAGAAATAATTAGTCGTTATAAAATTAATTCTTTAGTTTTAGTAATTATTTCTCCTTTTTTAAATACTTCAATGGAAAATATTAAATTACCAGATTTAAAAGAAGTCAAAAATTTTTTTATGAAAGCAAGAAAAATGTTTTTTAATACTTCTATTCTTTTAGGTTGTGCACATTCTGGTGGTATTTATAGCAAAGAATTGGAAAAATATGCAGTACAAATAGGGTTTAATGGGATTGCCTATCCATCAGAAGGAACAATAGAATTTGCAAAAAATCAAAAATTAAAACCAGTCTTTTCAGAATATTGTTGTTCTTTAATAAATCAAGTAAAATAATTTTTACAAATTTTTTTAAAAAAGGTAAAATACCCCGTCTGCTACGCAGCCACCCCTTTAAAAAAGGGGAATGATTAAGAAGTGGTAGGGCATTCCGAAGGAATGACGGGGAGAATAATTAAGTGGTAGCTTTTTCAAGTATTATGAGTTGGAGTAATATGATGAGGTGCTGGTGAATTGCAAATATGAGAATGGAGATTTATTAAATTCCCCTTTATTAAAGGGGTGGCATTCCGAAGGAATGACGGGGTATTTAAAATATGTTTATGAAAGATGAAAAAATCTTTGTGAACTTTAAGGAAATAAAAATGTTTGATGTAATTATTATTGGTGCAGGGCCTGCAGGTTTAACATCAGCGTTATATGCAACAAGATCCAAATTAAAAACTTTAGTAATTGAAAGTTTTCAATCTTCTCAAATTTTTTTTGCTAACAAAATTGAAAATTATCCTGGTTTTCCAAATGGAATTAATGGCTTTGAATTATTAAGTAAATTTAAAGAACAATCTAAAGAATCTATTTTTGTACAAGAAGAAGTAATAAATATTAAAAAATCATCTAAGGGATATGAAGTAATTACAAACAATAATATTTATAATTCTTTTTCTGTAATTATTGCTGTAGGTGCTGTTCCTAAAACATTAGGAGTGGATGGAGAAATTAAATTAAAAGGAAAAGGTATTTCTTATTGTGCAATTTGTGATGCAGGATTTTTTAAAAATAAAAAAATAATAGCTATTGGTGGAGGAAATACAGCCATAGAAGAAGTGTTATATTTAACAAATTTTGTTCAACAAATTATTGTAATTAATAGAAAAGATAAATTGCGAGCTACACAAGTTTTACAAGAAAGAGCATTATCTCATCCTAAAATTAATTTTCTTTGGAATTCTCAAATCATGGAAATTTTAGGAGAAAATAAAGTTGAAGCAGTTAAAATTAAGAATATTCAAACACAAGAAGAATCGCAAATTATTTGTGATGGTGTATTTATTTTTGTTGGGTTTATTCCGAATACAAATTTTTTGAAAACTAATTTTATTAGAACTGGGGGGCTTGAAACTAAGTTTCTTGAAACTTCATTTCAAGAAAAAATTGTAGATTTAGATGAATTTGGATATATTATTACAGATGAATATATGAATACTTCTTGTCCTGGAATATTTGCTTGTGGAGATTGTAGAAAAACAGTTTTAAGACAAGTAATAACTGCTTGTGCTGATGGATCTATTGCTGCTACTTTTGCTGAAAAATATGTAGAAAAAATAAAATTGACTAAAATTTAATAGGGCAATTTTTAATTTTGGAATTTCTTATGACTGTTTAATTAAGGCGATTGTTATTGAGAAGGAAAGTATCGGTAAATGTAAAAAGGAAGAAAATAAATAGAAATGTTATATTTTTATTTATAATATTTTTTTATGATTTTTGGAAACGAATTGAAAAAGGAACTTCTAAACTATTAGATTCCATTATATTTTTATCTTTCATTATCGTTGTAGTTTTTCCATCTATAATTATTTTTCCTTGATTTAAGACTATTACTCTTTGACATAATTCTAAAACCATTTCTAAGTCATGACTTGCAATAATCATAGTTGTTTTATTTTTTTTTAATAAATCAATTAATTGTTTTCGAAGCTGTGGATCCAAATTACTGGTTGGTTCATCTAATATTAAAATTTTTGGTTTCATTGCTAAAATTGTAGCCAAAGAAATTCTTTTTTTTTCCCCAAAACTAAGATGATAAGAAAAATGATTTTCAAATCCTTCCATTTTTACTTGAGTTAAGGCTTCTTTGGTTCTTTTAATTACTGTATCATGTGGCAGTTTCATATTAAGAGGACCAAAAGATACATCATCAAAAACATTAAGTGAAAATAAATGATCATCTGGATTTTGAAAAACTATTCCTACTTTACTTCTGATGTTATTAAGATTTTTTTTATGCATTTCCATATCTAATATTTTTATTTGACCCTTTCCCTGTAAAATTCCATTAAGATGAAGGAGTAAAGTAGTTTTTCCTGCACCATTAGGACCAATAATCCCAATAGATTCGTTTTCAAAAATATCTAAATTTATATTTTTAATTGCAAATTTTCCATTTGGATAAGCATAACTTAAATTTTTTATTTCAATTACTTTTTTCATAAAATGCTCCATATTTTTATTGCCAATAAACTTCCTAAAAATAATATACAAAAGTAAATATCCAAAATTGAAAAATTTAATCTATTTAATATTTTTATTTCTCCATTAAAGCCCCTTGATAGCATACTTTGATAGATTTTTTCTCCTCGTTCATATGTTTTAATAAAAAGACATCCAATTATATTTCCTATGGTTTTTATTTGTCTTAAATATTCTCCACCAAAATATCTTGAATTACGTGCGTGTTCTATTCGTTGTGCTTCATCAATTAAAACAAAAATATATCGATACATAAAAGAAAGAAGCATTATTAATATTTTTGGGATTTTAAAAAATTCTAAACCTTTTAAAAGTGTTGAAAATTTTGTAGTAGAAGAAAGAACAATCATTGCTAAAATTGTAAGAAAAGATTTAATTAACATATTCCAAAATATCCATAATCTATTATGGCTTACAAATAAATAACCTATATTATAAGAATTTTCAATTTGGGTTTTTTTAGAAAAAGGAATAAAAATAGCAATTAATAATATAAATGGAATAATAACACAGGTTCGTTTTAAAATATAGATTAAAGGAATCCGACTTATTAAAATCACAATAAACATAATGATAAAATATGCAATAAATTGTAAAAAGTCATTAGGCAAAATTGTAATAACAAAAAAAATATATAACAAAAAAAATATAATTTTACTTCTTGGATCTAATTGATGAATTGGGCTTTTTAAATTGCTATATTTGTCTAAAAATAAGTGATTCATATTTTTTTAGTAAGCTGCTTTTTAACAAAATATCCTAAAATATAAATTATTAAAAAAGTAAAAAATATTCCTATTAATCCCGATAAAGAAGTAGATATTTTTTCATTTTGTATCCATGAAATAGTATAATCAGGAAATGGTGCATTAAAAACTTCTTGTCCTTCTCCTTTATGTAAAAAGCCCTTATCTTGACCTACTTTTTCTAATCCATCTGGAGATGATGATGCAAAAGGTGCAATAAAAAAAACAAGTGCAATTGATATAAAAAGCCCTAATAAAATTATTTTTTTCATAATATTCTCCTATATTTTTTTAATTTCTAATAAATCAGGTCTTATTTTTAAAATAAAATTTAATACTACTAAAGTAATTAATCCTTCTACAATTCCAATTAAAGAATGAATTCCGACCATAGAAAATAATACAATTTTTAAAGGAACTGTTTTAGAAATAGCTAATTCAATAGCACAAAAACCACTAGCCAAAACTATAGATAACCAGCTTATAATAAAAGCACCAATAAAATTGCCTTTTTTGTTTTTTATTATTTTATTTATTCCAAGATATAAATAATAAGATAATAAACTCCCAATTATTCCCATATTGAAAATATTAGCACCAAGTGTTGTTAATCCACCATCTTGAAAAACAAAACATTGTACTATTAAAATAGTTGTCATTACAAGAACACCAGTAAGAGGGCCTAAAAGAATGGCAGCTAATGCTCCACCCATAAAATGTCCTGAAGTTCCTCCTGCTATTGGAAAGTTTAACATTTGAGCAGCAAAAATAAAAGCAGAGATTACTCCCATCATGGGAATATGTTTTTCTTCAATTTTTTTATTAATTTTTTTAATAGCAAAACTTATTATTCCGATAGAAACTATACTTAAACTTACACATGTTTTAATATCTAAAAAACCATCTGGTATATGCATTTTATTTCTCCTATTTTATTTATGAAAAAATTTACATCTATTCTGTATTCTGTATTCTTTTTTATCGCCTTCTTCTTGCCGCCTTGTTATTATTTTAAATACAACTGAGTATTAAATTAATACAAATATTTTTAAAACTCATAAATTAAACCTGAAGTTATTTGTTTTTTAATATTATTATTTTTACTTTGAAATCCAAATTCTAAAACAAAATTTACTGTATCCGAAATTTTTAAATTTCCACTTAAAAATGCTCCTAAATTTTTTAAGTTATTTTCGCTAACAATTTCTCCAATTAAGGTTATTTTTTTACTAATTGGTATTTCAATTGCGTCAGAAAGAAATAATTCCAATGATATAGGATTAAGATACATTATAGATATATCTTTATTTGTTGTATAACCAGCATTAATATGAAGAGTTATTTTACCAAATTGTTGGCTTAGAATACCAATAAGAGTGTAATCAGAAGATCCTAATTCAGAAGAGAAAGAAAGAGAAATATTTGGCAGATATATTTTTTCTTTTAAAAGAGCAAACTTTATTCCTATTTCTGCATCATTAAATCCTTGTTTTGGCTGTATTTCATAAGGAATGTTAATGCAAAAATCTAATTTTTCAGTTATGCCATGTTTTAAAGATGTATTTATTAATGTATCTTTGCTTTTATCGGGATTTATAACAAAATTGAGGTTATTTTCTAATTCAAATTTTCCTTGGTCAAGAGTTGATGCATCATCAATAGCCATTAAACTATTAATAAAAAAACAAAAAAATAATGCTCCAAAAAAAATTGAAATTTTCTTAAACATAAAAATACCTCCTTAAATAAATATCATTTATAAAAATTATAATGATGTTCATTTTTTAATATAAAATTTTTTATTGTCAAGTTTTTTTTCATACTTTTTGCAAATTCGTGTTATTATAAAAAAATCAAGAATGGTTTTTATTTAATAATTATAATTTTTTGAAAAACATTGACAAAGTATGCATTATTGCATTTATGAATTAACTATATATTTTCATAAAAAAGGTGTTACAAAAATATTAAAAATGTTATGGGAAAAAATTAAAACTATATTAGAACTTATAAAAATAGAACATTCTATTTTTGCTCTTCCCTATGCTTATGCTGGGGCTTTTTTTGCTGAACATAGGGTTCCCTCCTTTAATAAATTATTTTGGATTACATTAGCAATGATTAGTGCTCGAACAACTGGTATGTTGTTTAATCGGCTGATTGATAGATTTATAGATGCTAAAAATTCTCGTACTTGCCAAAGAATTTTTTTGTTCACGAAAATTACTCCTTTTCAAGTAAAAATAATAATTGTAATATCTATTTTTCTTTTACTTTTTTCTGCTTTTAAACTTAATCTTTTATGTTTTTATCTTTGTCCTTTATCTATAATTCTTTTATGGAGTTATTCTTATTTTAAAAGATTTAGTTCTTTGTCACATATTTTTTTAGGAATAGTAGAATCTTGTGCGCCCATTGGTGGATGGATTGCTATTACTGGAAAATTTGCTTTACCTCCTTTTATTTTAGGTAGTGTTATAATTTTTTGGATTGCTGGAATGGATATTATTTATAGCACTCTTGATTATGAATTTGACAAAAAAAATTTCCTTTTTTCGTTACCTGCAAAATTAGGAATTAAAAAATCTTTAAAAATTTCTGGCTTATTTCATTTTTTTTGTTTATTTTTATTAGGATTGTTTATTTATTTGCTTGATTTAAAAATTTTTAAAATAAGCTTATTTTTTATTGCAGGTCTTTTAATTTATGAACATTTTTTAGCAAGAAAACAAAAAATAGAAAGTATTAATAAATCTTTTTTTGCAATAAATGCTTTTATTTCTATGATAATTTTTCTTTTTAGTTTATTGGAAGTAATTGAAAAATAAAGATTAAAAACAAAGGTTAAATAAAAATGAAAAATACTTTTGGAAATTATTTTATTATAAAAAAAATTGCAGTAGCTGGTATGGCTGAAATATTTTTAGCTAAAAAAAAGGGAATAGAAGGTTTTGAAAAATTAGTAGTTATAAAAAGAATATTAGGGCATTTAAGTGATAATAAAGATTTTATTGAAATGTTTATTGATGAAGCAAAAATTGCAGCTGATCTTTCACATCCGAATATTATTTATATAGATGAATTAGGAAAAATTGAAGATACTTATTATATTGCAATGGAATATATTTATGGAAAAAATTTATCTGAAATTTTAAAAAAAGAAAAAGCTAAAAATAAAACAATTCCAATAGACATTGCTTTTTTTATTGCAGAAAAAATGTGTAGTGCATTAGATTATGCTCATAAAAAAAAGAGTAAAAATTTTCAAAATATGGAAATTGTTCATAGAGATGTATCTCCTTCGAATATTTTAATTTCTTATGAAGGTGAAGTTAAATTAAGTGATTTTGGTATTGCGAGAGCTACTTCTCAAATTCATACAACAACTATTGGTTTATTAAAAGGGAAAATTGGCTATATGTCTCCAGAGCAAGCAATGGGACAATTAGTAGATAAAAGAACTGATATATATGCTTTAGGAATTATAATTTATGAAATGCTTACTGGTAGAAAAGTTTTTGAAGGTGATAGCGAATTTTTAATGCTTGAAAAAGTAAAAGAAGGAAAAATAATTTCACCGAGAAAATTTAATTCAGAAATTTCTCATGAAGCTGAAAAAATAATTTTAAAAGCTCTTCAAAAACCACTTGATAAAAGATATCAAAATGCGTATCAAATGTGGCAAGATATTGTAAAATTTCTTCATGAACATCATCTTGTAAGAACCTCTATCAATCTATCAGATTTTGTAAAAAAAACTTTTGAAGCTGAATTAAAAGAAGAAGCAAGAGAAGAAATGTTGTTAGTTCCATTAGAAAAAAATGATATAGATGGAATGGAAACAGAAGTTTTTTATAAAGGAGATGAATCTGAAGTTACAAAAAAAGAAGAGGAAGAAAAAAAAGAAGAAATTTTAATTAATGGCTCGAATCTGTATCCTAAAAAATCTTTATTAACAATTATATTTTTATGTAGTATTTTATGTATTACAATTTCTATAATTGTTTATAAATTGATAAATAATCAAAATGTAAAAACAATTATTTCAGAAAAAACAAAAAAAGAAAATGTTTCTTCAGTATCATCTTTGAAAGCAGCTTTGAAAATAAATTCTTATCCTTCACAAGCAAAAGTTATTATAAATGATAAAGAAATGGGAATAACACCATTTGTTTTGGAAAAAATTACATTTGGTAAATATACAATAAAAATAAGTAAATCACCTTTTAATATTTATGAAGAGATAATAAATGTTAAAGATAAAAATAATATTTTAATAGAAGCCCATCTTAGAAAAAATATTAGTATTTCTTCTTTTAAAGCAAAAATTAGTTGTATTAAAGAAAATTTAGAAAATACTTCTTTATTTAATTTTCCTTTGCCTTTTGGAATAAATGAAATAAAAGTAGAAAGACCTAATTTTGTTTCTTATAAATGTAAAATTGAAATTCAAGAAGATGGTTCAGTAAAACTTTTAAATCAAACAAAACATACTAAAATAATTTCAAATGAACTCAAAACTTTTAGTGTAAATATTATTTTAAGTAAATATATCAATATTATTTCAAAACCAGAAAATGCTGATGTAAAAATAGATGGTCAAAATATAGGTCAAACTCCTATTAAATATTCTTTATTTCCAGATAATAGTTATGAAATTTTTATTAGTAAGCCAGAATTTCATCCTTTTATAAAAAAAATTTACATAGAAAATGATGAACAACAAAATATAAATATTGTTTTAAATAAATTAGAAAAAATAGAAAAAAAAGAAGAAAAGGTAGAAGAAAAAAAAGTTTATATATATTCTCCTAAAATAGAAGTGTCTGTATATGATAAAGACACTTTTCAAACAATTCCATCTTGTGAAATAAAACTTGCAGATGAAAGAAATTTTACAGAAAATACAAATATTACTTATTTACTTACATCTCAAAAAGAAATTGAAGTACCAACAGGAAAATATATTCTTTTTGTAAAAAAATATGGTTATGATATGTATACGAAAAAAGATATTTCTTTAAAACAAAATGATAAAGAAGCTTTTAGAGTTTATTTGATGCCAATTAAAGGCAAAATAATATTTAAAATTTCTCCAGAAAATGCTTATATATATCTTGATGATGTATATTTAGGACAAGGGATTGTTGTTAAAGAAGGAATTTCTTTTGGAATGCATACAATTAAAATAACACATTCAAGTTATGCCTCCCCTAAAATACAAACTATTAGCATTACAGATAAAAAGAAAGAATATAAAATAACAATGAAGGAAGAATCCTTGATAATAAAATAAAAAGGAGATATTATGGATTTGCAGGAAAAAATTTTAAAAAAACAAGCAAAAATAGGTATTATTGGATTAGGTTATGTAGGACTTCCTTTAAGTGTTGAATTTGCTAAATCTGGATATGATGTTTTGGGCTTTGAAATAGATGAAAAAAAAGTAGATTTGATAAATAATGGGAAATCATATATAACAGATATTTCATCTGATGAAATTCAAAAATTAGTGAAATCTAAAAAACTAAAAGCTACTTTACAAAAAAGTTTTTTTAAAGAAATGGATGTAATAGTAATATGTGTTCCTACTCCTTTAACAAAAACTAAAGAACCAGATATTTCTTATATTGTTAATAGTGTCCAAAATATTTTTCAATATTTAAGAAAAGATCAATTGATTATTTTAGAAAGTACTACTTATCCAGGAACAACAGAAGAAATAGTTTTACCTATGTTAGAAAAATCTGGATTAAAAGTAGGAAAAGATTTTTATTTGGCCTTTTCTCCAGAAAGAGTAGATCCTGCAAATAAAAAATATACTATAAAAAATACTCCTAAAATTGTAGGAGGATTTACTTTAAAATGTAAAAAATTAGTAAAATTATTTTATCAACAAGCAATAGATACTGTAATCGAAGTTTCTTCTACTAAAGTAGCTGAAATGATTAAGTTATGGGAAAATACTTTTAGAAGTGTTAATATTGGTTTAGCTAATGAAATGTGTTTGTTGTGTGATACATTAAAAATAGATGTATGGGAAGTTATTAAAGGAGCTTCTTCTAAGCCTTATGGATTTATGGCTTTTTATCCTGGTCCAGGATTAGGTGGACATTGTATTCCTGTAGATCCTTTTTATCTTTCTTGGAAAGCTCGTACTTATAATTTTGATGCTGCATTTATAGAATTGGCTGGAAAAATTAACAATAAAATGCCAGCATATGTAGTTTCTAAAATAGGAGATATTTTAAATGAAAATGAAAAATGTATTAAAAATTCAAATATTCTTATTTTAGGAGTTTCTTATAAAAAAGATGTTGGAGATACAAGAGAGTCTTCTGCTTTTGAAATAATAGAAAGTTTAATAAAAAAAGGGGCTAAAATATATTATAATGATCCTTATGTAGATAATTTTGAGTCTAATTTATTTAGTTTAAAAAATAGTAAATTAGATACAAAATTGTTTAAAATAATAGATTGTGTAGTTATTCTTGTAGATCATAGCAATTATGATTATAAATGGATAGCAAAAAATGCAACAAAAATTTTTGATACACGAAATGCTTTATCTGAAATAAAAACAAATAGAGAAAAAATTATTACAATATAATGTTATTGAATTTTTAGTGATACTTGTGTTCAAATTACCAGATGTATGATATTGATTTTATTTCAAAAAAAGATAATTGTTGAAATGCGTGATAAAGAGAAATAAGTAGATTGGTTTAAACGAATAAAAAAAACAAAAAGTATCTTTAACAAAAAAATATTGATTTGCTGTATGAAAAGCGGTTGAAATAAAAAAAAATTATTAAATCGCTTCAGCTGATCTTCGAAGTATTTTGATTTGAGGTAGTAATACTATGACCCAAAACCAAATTCTTGAAATTCTTAAAGGATTGAAATATAAAGTTAATAGACAATATAATGCTGAATTGAAGGGTATTTTTGGTTCTTATGCCAGAGATGAAGCCAAAGAAGATAGCGACATTGATATTCTAGTCAATTTTCACAAGGGGGCAATTCATCAGACTGTGTCATAATTCAATTTCACGGCAATTGTTTTACAACATAAAGTGGTAGGTTTCCACAAAACCACAATATGTTATGGTATGGATGTCTAGATTTAGAGTTATGACACAGTCTCATAGATGATCATTTTAAAAATA
>JBDRGX010000091.1:0-5367 GCA_043817485.1 bacterium | reverse complement strand
TGATAAAGGATGTGTTTTTGAATTAAATAAAAACATTACTACCATTGGTAGAATTTTTTCTAATGATATTGTTGTTTCAGATATAAGTGTTTCAAGAAAACATGCAATAATTACTAAAGAAAAAAATACTTATATTATTAAGGATCAAAATAGTAAAAATGGAATTTTTGTTAATGATATTCTTGTTTCAAAAACATCTATTAAAAATGGAGATAGAATAAGAATTGGTAGAATTGATTTTTTATTTGTAGAAAAACAAGTAGAAGAAGTAATCTTAAGTCAAGAAAGAAATGTATTAGAAAAATCAAATACTATTATTAAATCAATTGAACAAACAGATGTAATCTCTATTAAAAAAGCATTATCATTTCAAGAAAAAAAATTAGCCATTCTTTATCAGATTGGAAATGATATAAATTTTATTTTTGATTTAGAAAAATTATTAGATAGAATAGTTGATTTTATTTTTACTGTTTTAAATGTAGATAGAGTTTTTTTAATGTTAATAGATGAAAAAACAAATGAACTTATTCCTCAAGTTGTTCGTTATAAAAATTCTAAAACATCTGATAAAATTACTATAAGTAAAACTATTGTTGAAAGTTGTTTGAAAAATAAACAATCTATTCTAACACAAGATGCTTGTAAAGATCCGAGATTTAAAGAAGGTGCTAGTATTGCTGCTTTTGATATTAAATCTGCAATGTGTGTACCTCTTTGGATAAAAGGAAAAATAATAGGGATTATTTATGTAGATACTAATATAGTTACTGGTGTTTTTAAAGAAGAAGATCTTGATTTGTTAACTGCTTTATCTAATCAATCATCTATTATTATTGAAAATGCGAGACTTTATGAAAATATTCAACAAGAAATTAGATTAAGAAGTAATTTACAAAGGTATCTTTCTCCTAGTGTAGTTGATAAAATCATAAAGGAAAAAGGTGAAATTTCTTTAGGTGGAGAAAAAAAAGAAGTTACTATTCTTTTTGCAGATATTCGTAATTTTACTTCTAATGTAGAAAAAATGGATCCAACTATTACAATGGCAATATTAAATGAATATTTTTTAGAAATGACAAATTTAATTTTTAAATATGAGGGAACTGTAGATAAATATATTGGAGATTGTTTAATGGCAGTTTTTGGAGCGCCTTTTTCTCATTCAAATGATACCCTGAGAGCAGTACAATGTGCTATTGAAATGCAAAAACATTTAAAAATTATTAAAAAAGATTGGATGAAAGAAGGTAAAGAATTATTTGAAATTGGAATTGGCATTAATACTGGAGAAGTAGTTGCTGGTAATATTGGTTCAATGCAAAGAATGGAGTATACAGTAATTGGAGATAATGTAAATATTGCTTCAAGAATAGAAGAAAGAGCTTTAGCAAATCAAATTCTTATTAGCGAAAATACTTATGAAAAAATTAAAAAAAAAATAAAAGTTTTTAAATCAGAATCTTTAATTTTAAGAGGTAGATCACAAGTTATATCTCTTTATGAAGTTAAATGGTTGGAGGATTAATATGACCATTACAGAAAAAATTTTAGCGTATCATTGTAAAAAAGAATTTGTAGAGCCCAATGAATTAATTGAAGCAGAAGTAGATTTAATATTAGGGAATGATGTTACTGCACCTTTGGCTATAGATGAATTTTATAAAAATGGAACAAAAGTATTTGATAAAGAAAAAATTGTTTTAGTACCAGATCATTTTACTCCAAATAAAGATATTAAATCAGCTATTCAATGTAAAAAATTACGAGAATTTGCTAAAACTCAAAAGATTACTAATTATTTTGAAATTGGTAAAATGGGAATTGAACATTGTCTTTTACCAGAACAGGGCTTAGTAGTATCAGGGGATTTAGTTATTGGAGCAGATTCTCATACTTGTACTTATGGAGCATTAGGATTATTTTCTACTGGAGTAGGAAGTACAGATTTGGCTGCAGCAATGTTAACTGGAAAATTATGGTTTAAAATTCCTTCAAGCATAAAATTTATTTATTATGGAAAACTTAATAAATGGGTTAGTGGAAAAGATTTGATTTTATATACTATTGGGAAAATAGGTGTTGATGGTGCTTTATATAAATCAATGGAATTTACTGGAGAAGTAATTGATGAATTGGATATGAGTGGAAGATTAACAATGTGCAATATGGTAATTGAAGCAGGTGCTAAAAATGGAATTATTTCTGTAGATGAAATAACATTATCTTATTTAAAAAATAGAGCAAAAAGAGATTATAAAATTTTTACATCTGATAAAGATGCTAAATATGAACAAATAATTGAAATAGATTGTTGCAAAATTGAACCACAAGTAGCTTGTCCAGATCTTCCAAGTAATGTAAAACCTATTTCAGAAATAGAAGAAGTATTTGTTGATCAAGTAGTAATAGGATCTTGTACTAATGGTAGAATAGAAGATTTAGATATTGCTGCTTCAATTTTAAAAGGCAAAAAAGTTCATCCAGATGTAAGAACTATTATTATTCCAGGGACTCAACAAATTTATTTAGAAGCGATTAAAAAAGGATTTATTGAAATATTTATTGAAGCTGGAGCAGTAGTTAGTACTCCAACTTGTGGTCCTTGTCTAGGTGGACATATGGGGATTTTAGCTCCTGGGGAAGTAGCAATTGCTACTACTAATAGAAATTTTGTAGGTAGAATGGGAGATACGAAAAGTAAAGTTTATTTATCAAATCCAGCTATTGCAGCTATGTCAGCAATTAAAGGAAAAATTGCTTTTCCAGAATAAAAAATATTTTCAGTTTAAAATATGGGAGACAGAAGAGAATTAAAAATTAGGAATTAAAAATGAAGAAAAAAAACAGAATTTAGAATAATTCAAAAAAAAATTGATTTTTAAATAAAGGGTAATAAAGAATTAAAATTATAATAAGCAAATGAATCTTTTAATTTTTCTTTATCTATTCCTTTAAATCTACATTCTTCCAAATTAAAATCTATAGGTACATCTTTTTTTAAAATAGCTAATTCTTTGCTTAAAAAGGCAATTTCTTTAGAATTTATAAGATTATTTTTTAAAGTATATGGAGAAATTAAAGAAATATTTTCATAAATTTTTTCTAATGATCCATATTCTTTAATTAATTTTAAAGCTGTTTTAGGTCCAATTCCATTTATTCCTGGAATATTATCCGATTGATCTCCTATTAAACCAACTATATCAGGAAATTGAATAGGAAAAAATTTTTTTTCTTCTATGACTTTTTTTAAATCATAAGTAATCAAATCTGATAATCCTTTTTTATTAAATAAAACTTTCACTTTTTCATTAACTAATTGCAAAATATCTTTATCATTGCTAATAATAATTATTTCTACTAAATCTTTTTTTGTTTTTTCTGTTAATGTAGCAATTAAATCATCTGCTTCAAATCCTTCTAATTCAAAAATAGGAATTTGAAAATTTTTAATTATATTTTTTAAAGGCAAAATTTGAGAAATTAATTCACTTGGTGTTTTTTTTCTTTGAATTTTATATTGATTATATTTAAGATGTCTAAAAGTTGGTTTTGGAAGATCAAAACAAATTGCAATATATTCGGGCGAATTTTCTTTAATTAATTTTAATAGCATTCTTGAAACTCCCAAAATAGCATTTACTACCATTCCTTGTTTATCTGTTAATGGAGGAAGAGCATAATAAGCTTTATAAAGAAGTCCTTGTCCATCTAAAATAAAAAATTTATCCATATTTTTTCCTTTAAAAAATTAAAAATTGTATAAAAATATATATTGCAAAAAATGTAAAAAGTAGTGTAGTATTTTTAAATTATTTACATATTTTTTTGCTTTTTTAAAAAAAAGTATTAAAGTAATATACTTTGATAAATGTGATTACTTACTATTTTGGAAAAAGAAATTATTGCTTTAATATTTTATAGAGATGCAAAAATTTGCATCTCTATAAAATCTATAATATTATTTCAACATCAACATTTTTTTACAATTTTGTGTTTTGTTGTCTATAATTGTTTCATAAAAATACATTCCTGAACTTATTTCTTTTCCTAAATTATCTCTTCCATCCCAATATACTGAATTGTTTGCATTATTTGTAATTACTTCTCTAACTACTTGGCCAAGGATATTATATATTTTTATTTTAGCATTTATATTTGAAGATTTGTTGTTTGTTATTTCTAATGGAATATAACATTCGGGATTAAATGGATTTGGATATGAATTACCTATTTTATTATTATAAAATATTTTTTTATCTATATTTGTATCTATTTCATGAGAATAATAAATTACATTAAAAAATTTATCAACAGTATTTTCTGCACAAACAATATCAATTTTTTCATCAATTTTTTTTGCACTACTTGGACAATAATTATTTTTATCTATACTATTAGAAATATTTATAATTTCTCCCCATTCTTCAGATATTTTTTTTTGACGATAATATATTTCTGTATCATTAGAGACATCATAACTTCCAGTAAACCAAGTACAATAAATATTATTATTATTATCATAGCTTAAACTAGGACAAAAAGAACGAAGATTAGAAAAATTTCCAATTATGGTATTTTTTTGATCCCAAATTCCATTTACACATTTTCTATAATAAATTTTTTCTTCTATGACAATTCCTGTATCTGAAAGTATTGCATCACCCCAGGATAAGTGAATAACATCATTATTATCAATTATAATATTAGGTTCACATGACCAATAATTAGTATTACTTAAATTAGAAATAATTGGTTCCCAAATTTCGTCTTTAGAGTTATATTTTCTCATAGAAATATTTACTCCATCTTGTCCTATTCCTGCATTGTTGTATTCACCCCATACTACATAAAGATTATTTTGAGAATCTTTATCAACATCTACCATTGCAGATTTTTTATTAAATGAATTATTAATTTGTGTTACTACTAACCAATTTTCAGTTATTGCATTATATTTGCGATAAAAAATATTAGACTGATTTTCACTGCGAAATCTATCTTCCCAAAATACTTGAACATTATTATTATTATCAACTACAATAGAAGGAAAGCGTGATTTATCTTTTGGAGTATCACTAATATTAAAAATATTATTATTCCAAATTCCATTTATGCATTTTTTATAGTAAATTTCTTGTTCATCTTCATCCCAAACTAAATGTAAATTATTATTACTATCAATAGCTAAAGCACAATGTTGTAAATTATCACCACTTACTATTATAATTGGAATAATAAAATCTGTATTTTGGTTTGCATTAGATTTAGTATACATAATATTATTGCCATCTGAAAAAACAATATGAATAATTCCCTTTGTATCTTTTACTATTTTTCTTCCATTTGGTTGTTCTGTAGCTA
>JBDRGX010000090.1:0-2773 GCA_043817485.1 bacterium | reverse complement strand
GATAGTAATAATAAAGAAAATTCAAAATTCGAATATCAAAATAAAGAAATATGAAAATTTGTAGGGGCAATTCATGAATTGCCCTTTACAACAACACTGGCACGGCGTTCGCCATTACTAATGGAACAATAAATAAAGATGGAAGTATTAAAATTGAAAATGTAAAATGGGAAATGAAAAATTATAGTTTTTGGCAATTCAATAGCAATAGAGCACCAAGAACACCATGAAAAAAGAGCACCACCTCAATGGTATAAAAATTCCATAGTAAAGGACAGATACAAATTGAAAATGTAAAATGAAAAATTATTGATTTTAGTAAATTATTTTTAATTTCTAATTTAATTTTGTTATCATTTTAAATTCAACTTAGTATAAAAATATCTGTTAGGGATAATATATTGGTGAACAATAATAAAACAATTATTTTTCTATAAATGTCCCATAGGGACTTTATATCGGTAGAAAAATAAATATTATTTTAAACACAAATGCCGTAGGCATGATATATCAAAAAAAATTCAAAATACAAAAAAAATTTCAATTTGAAATAAATGCAAATATTTCTACCGATAATTCTAACCCTAAAGGGGTGATATTATTGTAGCAAAATAGACAATACAAGCAATCTTAACTCCGGAGGAGTGGTATTATTGTATGTTTCCTATTCATTGTGTTCGAATTACGGACAATCACATTTTTAATTTTTAACATAGAAAGTATGAAATGAAAAAATTATTTATTACATTTCTTTGGCATTTTCATCAGCCCTTTTATAAAGATAATCTTACAAATTTTTATTATCTTCCATGGGTTCGTCTTCATAGTACTAAAGGTTATTGGGATATGATTAATGTTTTAGAAGAAGTGCCAGAAGCAAAAGCAGTATTTAATTTTACTCCTTCTCTTCTTTATCAATTAAAAGATATTGCAGAAAATAATATTAAAGATAAGTTTTTAGAACTTTCTTTAAGAGATGCATCAGATTTAGCAGAAGAAGAAAAAATTTTCATTTTAAATAATTTTTTTATGTCTAATTGGGAAACAATGATTTTTCCGATAAAAAGATATAAAGAACTTTTGTTTAAAAAAAAGGATGCTTTTTCTGAAGAAAAAAATATAGTAAAAAAATTTACTGTTTCTGATTTTAGAGATTTACAAGTACTTTTTAATCTTAGTTGGTGTGGATTTACTTTAAAAAATAAAGATAAATTTATTCAAGAACTTTTGAAAAAAGGGAATGATTTCACAGAATTAGAAAAAAAAGAATTATTGAAAAAACAAAAAGAAATAGTATCATCTATTATTCCTATTTATAAAAAATTTCAAAATGAAAATAGAATTGAAATATCTACAAGTCCTTTTTATCATCCTATTTTGCCATTACTTTGTCAAGAGGGAAAATTTGATTTTAAAAAAGATGCTCAAATTCAAATACAAAAATCAGTAAAATTTTATGAAGAAATTTTTGAAAAAAAACCACAAGGATTTTGGCCATCAGAAGGATCTGTAAGTCAAAATACAATTCCTTTTTATGCTGAAAATGGAGTTAAATGGATAGCTTCAGATGAAGAAATTTTAATGAATTCAGAAAAAGAAGAAAAAAATAAAAAAGAACTTATTTATCAACCATATTTTTTAAGAGAAAATGAATCAGAATTAAATATTTTGTTTAGAGATAAAGAATTATCTAATTTAATAAGTTTTAATTATGCTTCTCAATTAGCAAAACATTCTATAAATGATATGATTTCTCATTTTAAAAAAATTAAGGAATCAAAAGAAAATAAAATTGTAAGTATTATTCTTGATGGAGAAAATCCATGGGAATATTATCAAGATGGTGGAGAAAATTTTTTAAAAGGTTTATATGAGGCAATTTGTAAAGATCCAGAATTAGAATTATCTACTATAAATGATTATTTGAAAAAATATCCTTCAGAAAAAAAAATTAAAAAATTATATTCAGGATCTTGGATAGATCATAGTTTTAAAATTTGGATAGGAAAAACAGAAAAAAATATAGCATGGGATTATTTAGATAAAACACGAAATTCTTTAATTGAAATAGATATAAATAATGAAAAAGCTTGGGAAGAAATTTATATTGCAGAAGGAAGTGATTGGTTTTGGTGGTTTGATGATGATTTTTCCTCTAATTGTGATGAAGTTTTTGATTTTTTATTTCGCCAAAAACTTATTAATGTTTATAAAATTTTACAAAGCCCAATACCAGATTATTTGAAAGACCCTATTTCTACTTTTAAAAAAAATATTTTAACTCCTCTAATGATGATAAATCCAAGATTAGATGGAAAAATTACAAATTTTTACGAATGGTTAAATGCTGGAAAATATTATGTAAATGAATCTACTGGGACTATGTATTGTTCTTATAGTATTATAAAAAAAATTTATTATGGATATAATGTAAATTCTTTGTATTTTCGATTAGATGGTAATTTTCCTTTAGAAAAAGAAATTATAATAGAAATAAATCAAATATATCAAATTCTTATATCATTGAAAAATAAAACAAAATATATTATAGAAAATTTAGAAAATGGGACTAAAAAAGAAATAGAAAATTTAATGCAAATAGATAAAATTATTGAATTAGAAATTTTATTTTCTTTTTTAAATATAAAGATAGGAGACCAAATAAATTTTCTTGTTAAAGTAAAAGAAAATGATATTATTAGAGAAAATTGGCCTATGACTGGAACTATTACTTTTAAACTTCCTACTGAAAATGATATTTTATCAGATTGGT